>JAACVA010000267.1 GCA_009992615.1 Rhodobacterales bacterium | reverse complement strand
GGCCAGCAAGGCGAAACTGTTTTCAGGTGCCAGTACCCTGTTCGGTGCCGAACCCAACAGCAATGTTGCCTTTGTCGATGCCGGAATGCCGGGCATGTTGCCGGTGATCAACGAAGGGTGCATCGCGCTGGCGGTGAAAACCGGGCTGGGCCTGAACGCCGAGATCCATTTGAACAGCGCATTCGACCGGAAGAACTATTTTTATCCTGACCTGCCCCAAGGTTATCAGATTTCACAGCTTTACCACCCCATCGTGGGTGAGGGCGAGGTGATCGTCGACATGGCCCCCGGCATCGCCCGGCGCGTGCGGATCGAGCGGATTCATCTTGAACAGGACGCCGGCAAAAGCATCCACGACATGGACCCGACGATGAGCTTTGTCGATCTGAACCGCACCGGCGTGGCGCTGATGGAGATTGTCAGCCGCCCCGACATCCGCGGCCCCGAAGAGGCAGCGGCCTATGTCGCCAAGTTGCGCCAGATCCTGCGCTATCTCGGCACCTGCGACGGCAACATGCAAAACGGCAACCTGCGCGCCGATGTGAACGTGTCGGTGTGCCGACCGGGCGATTACGAACGCTATCAGGAAACCCAGGATTTTTCCCATCTCGGCACCCGGTGCGAGATCAAGAACATGAACTCGATGCGCTTTATCCAACAGGCGATCGAAGTCGAGGCGCGGCGCCAGATCGCCATCATCGAGGATGGCGGCAGCGTGGTGCAGGAAACCCGCCTGTATGATCCCGACAAGGGCGAAACCCGGTCGATGCGCAGCAAGGAAGAGGCGCATGATTACCGGTATTTCCCCTGCCCCGATCTGCTGCCGCTGGAGATCGAACAGGCGTGGGTCGATGGCATCAAGGCCACATTGCCCGAACTGCCCGACGCCAAGAAGGCCCGGTTCGTGCGCGATTTCGGGATGACCGAATATGATGCCAGCGTGCTGACCGCCGACGTGGAAAACGCCACCTATTTCGAGGCGGTCGCACAGGGCCGCGATGGCAAGCTGGCCGCGAACTGGGTCATCAACGAGGTGTTCGGCCGGCTGAAGAAAGACGACTTGGCCATCGCCGACAGCCCCGTGTCGCCGGCACAGCTGGGCGAGATCATCGGGCTGATTTCCTCGGGCGATATTTCCGGCAAGATCGCCAAGGATCTGTTCGAGATCGTTTATAACGAAGGCGGTGATCCTGCCGAAATCGTCGAGTCGCGCGGCATGAAACAGGTAACCGACACTGGCGCCATCGAGGCGGCGGTGGACAAGATCATCGCCGACAACCCGGCCCAGGTTGAAAAGGCGCGGATCAACCCGAAGCTGGCCGGCTGGTTCGTCGGCCAGGTGATGAAGGCCACGGGCGGCAAGGCAAATCCGGCAGCGGTGAACGAGATTGTCAGCGCAAGGCTGGGTCTGTAACCCGGGCGCATCTTTGCCCGGCCCCCCTGTCACCCTTGGACAGGGCGTCGCAACCTTGATACAACGCGGGCCGGAAACCCATCGGGAGCAGTGCTGTGGTGAACTGGGAATATATTGTCGTGCCGGCGCCGAAAAAGGCGCCAAAGGTCAAGGGCGCCAAGACCGGCGAGGCGCGATTCGCCCACACCCTGACCGAAATCATGAACACCTATGGTGCCGAGGGGTGGGAATATCTGCGCAGTGACACCCTGCCCTGCGAGGAACGCAGCGGGTTCACCGGCACCAAGACGGTGTATCAGAACCTGCTGGTGTTCCGGCGCTCTGTCGAGGTCGCGGTGGGATATGATCTGCCCCCGGCTGACACAACCGCAACGCCCGAGCAACTGGCCGCCGAACTGAGCCTTGAACAGGCCCCGCAACCGGCCCCGGCACCTTTGACCGGGGCACAACGGTTTGTCGCCGCGCCACAGCCCGGCGCGGCGGCAGATACGGCGCCGCGCCTTGGTTCGGCGGCGCGTCTCGGCCCCGCCGCCACCGGCGGGCGCGTTGCCCCATTCCCGTTCCCTGCGGTCGAGCGCAAGGACTGACGGCTCAGGCGCGGATGTCCAGCGCAAGGGCATGGATGCGCTCGATCAGATCTGCGCCGAGGGCCGCATGAACCGCGCGGTGCCGTTCCACCCGCGACATCGGCGCAAAAGCCGGTGCGCTGATCGCCACGTTGAAATGCGTCTCGCCGCCTTCGCGGTGGCCGGCATGGCCCCGGTGGCTTTCGCTGTCATCCACCACCTCGAGGTGGGTGGGCTGGAATGCCGCATGAAGGCGGGCCTGTATCTCGTCGGTGATTGGCATTTTTCTGTAATCTCCTCTTTCCTCTGAGTCCCAAATCTCTAAACTCCAAGGCCCGAGTCTGAAAGGTGCGGATATGGCGAAAAGTGATCCCTTCGGTTTCGATCTGCGCGTCAGTGCGGCGAAAAAGAAAAACCCGCGTGGCAGGCGGGGCATGTCTGGCGCGTTCGAAACCTCGACACGGGTGTGTGAACATCCGGGATGCGAGGAAGGCGGCCAGTATCGCGCGCCGAAATCCCCCGACAGCCTGGATGACTACCTTTGGTTCTGCAAAGACCACGTGCGGGAATACAATCTGAAGTGGAATTTTTTCCATGGCAGCACCGAAGAGGAACTCGAAGCGCAACTGGACAAGGACCGCGTCTGGGGCCGCGCGACAAAACCCTTCGGCAAACCCACCGAGGAACAGCGCGCCTGGTCGCGTCTGGGGGTGGATGATCCGCATCAGGTGCTGGGCGAAAACGCCACCCGCAATCCGGGGAAATCCG
>JAACVA010000262.1 GCA_009992615.1 Rhodobacterales bacterium | reverse complement strand
TCCGACCGGGTTATCTCCCCAGCGTATTCAGAAGACATGGTTCGCAACCATTCGCCTTCTGCGCCGTTGAATGTCATCCCGATATTCATGGCCCAAGCGCGAATTTCTGAATGCGGAACCGGTATCGGACCCATAGCGCCATCAAACACCGGCCCTACCGACATAAGCCATTCAGTCAAATGCGAGCGAAATGGAAGATCAGGGAAATCCGGGTCAACGTTGGCGCGCCGGGCAAACTCCCAGCGCACCTGCTTGAACCCATCAGCCTTTGTCGAAAGCCATGCATGTTGACGCGCCCAAAGACATAGCGATTCAAGGCTTAGCCGAAAAAATTCGACACCTCTTTACGGTAATCGTCAACTTGGCGAAGAATATCAGGATAACCCGTGTAAAGCCATACCGCAAGATCGTGTGAAAATTCCGGCCCCTTACCGGCTGGCAATGGCAAGTTTTCCCATCCGACAGTCGCGTCGGCTGCATCCTCAATCTGAGTTTTTTCACCGTCAGTAATCAAACCCATGATTTGATTGTGAGCCATCTTCGTGAAATCCATTTTGGTGCCTCTGGACTTCAGTTGTCGAGCCGCTCTATCCGATGCTTTGCGCTTGTATGTGGCGCTGTCTGGGCCAAGCAATTTTATACGACAAGGCTTGGATTGATCCGGCTTTCCATCTTCGCCGTTCAAATATGCCTTTTGCCCAGTTGAGCTATTGCTCAGGTGCATCCATGAACCGCTTTCCGAGACGGCAATTGTGTCAAACATTTCCATGTAATTTTCCTTTGGTTTCCGGTTTCAAATTGGGGCGACGATAGCCGAAACCACCATCCATCGCCGCCCCTGGCCGCCGAAGCGGTTTCGTTGCGGCTGCGTTACGGCGCAGCGACGTCCACCACCGCGCGGGTGACTTCGACCATCGACGTGGCGGGCACGACCGAGCCGACAGCCTGCGAAGTTTTGAACGACATAACCTTGCCGCTGAAATAGCGGATGGAGCCGTCCGAGCGGGTTTCGCGGAAGCTGATCTCGTTCTTCGAGGTGATCGCCGCCTTGAGGATCGCCTGCCCGGCGTCACCATCGGAATACGCCATCGGCACAGACAGAGACCCATAGTTCAGTTCGCCGTGAAACTTGTTCTGGATGCCTGTTTTAAGTGGCGTGTGAGTGACGGTGGAGTGTTCCGCGCCAAACTCCGGTACATCAGTGACTTCGCTGATTTCGGTCCAACTCAATACGGAGTAGCCGGTAGGATCGTAAGTTGCGGGCGAAGCCGCCGAGGCGGATAGAAACCCGCCGATGCCTTCTGTGGTCGCCATTGGGCGTTCCTTTCAGTAATTGAGCGCCGGAATGGCGCTGGTGATAGGCGGGATGCCTATTTCTGGCAGCACGACATGCCCCGCGAACGGGTTAATGCCGGGCTGATGTGTGTCTTGAATTAGGCCTGCGGGTTGAGCAGGATGGCGCTGATACCGGTGCCGCCAGTCACCGCAATGGTGCCCTTAAGGTAAGCCGAAATCGTGTCGAGAGGGATTGCCTTGACGACCGACACCGCAATTGCTCCGACCGCATAGCCGCCTGAAACATCGATGTTGCCGATGCCAGGGACGCCAACTGTGGTGCCACCGTTTCCATCAATCACTGGGGATAGCGATCCGGCTGTGCCGTTGCGCAGGATCAGCACCTGCCCGGTGCCTGGCCGGTATACGAACGTGTCGCTTGCGGTCAGGGTGGTCTGGGTAACGGTGCGCTGACCGGAACCAGTGGTGAGGGTGGGAACGATGGTCGCCATAGGTGATGCCTTTCAGGTCAATCGGGGATGATGTTGATGGTAATTGGTGTTGTGTCGGGTTGCTGGGGTGCGGGTTTCGGTTCGCGCCGGGCCACCAGAACGGGTTGCGGTTCGGGTTTGTCTTCGATCTGTGGCGTCAGGCCATGGCGAAACTCTACCAGGACTTCGCCATCGGCGTCAGTCGCGTCGGCCACGATCCCGGCATAGGTCACGCCGTTGTCCAGCGTGGCAAGCAGCTTGGTGCCAATCTTCGGGATTGGGCCGCGATAGATCAGGGCTGGGGTGGACGATCCGCCGGCGTTCAGCGTGACCAGCTTTGCGCCGATAATCGGTTCTGCAATCTTCTGGGGTATAGTTTTTCGTTCCGCCGCGGCGGTCTTTTCGGTGTCAGCCATTGTGGCCTCCTGTTCAGGTTGTGATTGCCGAATACCGGATTAGGACAGGCACGCGCCATTCGGCATCGGCGCGGTATCCACCCTTGATTTCCGGGGTCTTGATGATCGTCACCACGCCGCCGGTGATCGGCAGCCGAAGCGCGCCGGGAAACAGCGCCGCGATGGCGTCAGCGTAGGCGTCAGCCTGTACGGTGCCGGTGTCTACGTCCACGGCGACGATCACAGCCATGGTGCCCGTCTCGCGCTGCAAGGTGCCTCTCAACGGCCCTGTGCGGTCCTCTGCGGTGAATGTGACCTCG
>JAACVA010000061.1:5412-15119 GCA_009992615.1 Rhodobacterales bacterium | reverse complement strand
AGCCGGAACAGGCCCGCAGCCTGGCGGACCTGGGCCGCGCCATGGTGCAAATGATCGAACAGAACCCCAACGAGGTGTTTCTTGTCGAGGGCCACACCGATGCCGTTGGGGCGGCCGGCACGAACCTGATCCTGTCAGACCGGCGCGCCGAATCGCTCGCCCTTGCGCTGACCGAATATTTCGATGTCCCACCGGAAAATCTGGTGGTGCAGGGCTATGGCGAAAGCGATCTGCGCATCCAGACCGAAACGGCTGAACGTGCAAACCGCCGCGCCGGAGTGCGGCGCATCACCGACCTGATGCAGGTCGCTGCGCGCTGACCCAAGCGAAAAGTCATGATCCAAATGGAACCGCCCCCGCGAAGGGGGCGGTTTTTTGCAGAGTCACTCACGCGGCTGCGGTCTGCCGTCGCCCCGCAACCGGCCCTATCGCTTGTCGTTCTGCCAGCGCTTCGGGTTATCTGCGCGACATGGATCGTCCTTCACCGCAACGCAGGCTCGGGTTGAAAGGTCTGCGCAAGGGCGCAAAATTGCTCCAGCGACACCTGCTCGGCCCGCTCTGTCGGCGCGATTCCTGCGGCCCTCAAACGGTCCTCGATATCGGGTGCTGCCGCCTTAAGGGCTGCGCGCAGCATCTTGCGCCGCTGGTTGAACGCCATCGCCACGATCCAGAACAACCGTTTTGCATCCGCCGGATACCGAGACGTCTCCAGCCGGGTGAAATGCACGACCGCTGAGTGCACCTTGGGCGCGGGCGTGAATGCCTCGGGGGGCAGGCTCATCACGATCCGCGGGGTGGTGCGCCACTGGCTGAGAATTGCCAGCCGGCCATAGGCCTTGCCGCCCGGCTGCGCGACGATCCGCTCGGCCACCTCGCGCTGGAACATCAGCGTCAGACTGTCCCAGAACGGCGGCCAGTCGCCCGGATCCAGCCAGCGCACCAAAAGCTCGGTTCCCACGTTGTACGGCAGGTTCGCCACCACCCGGATCGGCGGGGCCAACAGCGCGCGCGCGTCGATCTCCAACGCATCGCCCTGCACCACCTCCAGCCGTCCATCGCTGACTGCTGCAATTTCACCCAGCGCCGCAAGACAACGCGGATCTTTCTCGATCGCCAACACCCGCCGCGCGCCCCGCGCCAGCAAGGCCCGGGTCAGCCCGCCCGGGCCCGGCCCCACCTCCAGAACATCGCACTGCGTCAGATCCCCGGCCTGGCGCGCGATCTTTTCGGTCAGGTTCAGGTCCAGCAGGAAATTCTGCCCCAGTGATTTCTTCGCCGCCAGCCCGTGTTTGGCGATCACCCGCGCAAGCGATGGCAGCTCGTCCAGCCCGCCTGTCTCTTTCTTGCTGGAAAATACCTCCCCCGGAGGGCCGCTGTCCATCAGCGCGCGCCCCGGGCATGGGCCATTGTCCGGGCCATTTTCAAGGCGGCGATCAGCGAACCGGCATCGGCAATGCCACGTCCTGCGATGTCAAATGCGGTGCCGTGGTCGGGTGAGCTGCGCACGAAGGGCAGGCCCAGGGTCACATTGACGCCGCCGGCAAAGTCGATCGTCTTGATCGGGATCAGCGCCTGATCGTGGTACATGCACACCGCCGCGTCATAGCCTTCGCGCGCCCGGGGGTGAAACATCGTATCGGCTGACATCGGCCCACAAATCGCCATGCCCTCGGCGCGCAGGGCCGCCACCACCGGCGCGATCAGGTCGATTTCCTCGTGGCCCATGGCGCCACCTTCGCCTGCGTGGGGGTTCAGCCCGGCCACCGTGATGCGCGGTGCGTCGATGCCGAAATCGCGGATCAGCGCGGCATGGGTGATGCGCAGGGTGTCGCGCAGCAGTGTTGCGCTCAGCGCGCCGGGCACCTCGGCCAAGGGAATGTGGATCGTCACCGGCACGACCCGCAAGGCCGCGCAGGCCAGCATCATCACCACCCGGTCAACCCCGGCAAGATGCGCCAGATATTCGGTATGGCCGGGCCAGGCAAACCCTGCGCCGTCCTTCAGTGCCTTCTTGTGGATCGGGTTGGTGCAAATCGCGCTCGCCTCGCCGCGCTGCACCAGATCGACGGCGCGGGCAATCACATCGATCACGCCTTGGGCATTGGCCGGATCGGGATCACCCGGTCGGGCGGGGGCGGCGAAATCGTGGCGCAGTACGGGCAAGGCGTGGGCGCTGGCGGTGACCGCCTCGGCCGGGGCACGGATCAGCGCGGCGGGCGTCCCCTGGGGCAGGTGCCGGGGATCGCCGATCAAGAAAAACGGCAATCGCGCACCCAGACTGCGCCAGGCGCTGACGGCCAGTTCGGGGCCAATTCCAGAAGGATCGCCGCAGGTCAGGGCTATGGGGGGCAGCACGCTCATGCCGTTTCCTTGGCCAAGGTCATGGAGTGGTGATGGTGGCGTTGGCCCGCAGCTCGGCGATATAGGCGCTGGCATAGGCGGCGAGACGCTGGTTGATCAACTGATTGCGGATAGCGGCGCGGTCCACCGTCGCATCCTCGGGGGCGGCGGCGCGCCGGTCACACAGCATCAGGAACACCAGGGCGCGACCGTTGTCGCGGGTCAGGGCTGTAGAGACTTCGTTTTCGTCCAATTTGGCCAGCTCCAGCGCGACGTCGCCCGGTACGGCCCCCGCCACCACGGTCGAGCGTTCGAGAACGCTGGGCGGAAGACCTTGCGCCACGCCATAAAGATCGTCGCAGGTATCAACCCGGGCCTTGATGCGCGCGGCCTCGGCCAGGGCGGTTTCGGACCGTCCACCGGGGATGTAAAAGGCGGCATAGTCCAGTTCCAGCGTCTCGGGTGTGGCGGCGGGCACCTCTTGCAACTCGCGCAACTGGAACAGGGCGATGGCATTGGGAATTGGGATCGGGTCGGTCACCTGACCGGGGCGCAGCGTCAGGATGCGCGTGGCCACTGCGGGGGGCAGATTGCCGATCGGCAACCAGTCAAGGCGCCCGCCTGCCGCCCGCGTCGGCGACACGGAAAAGCTGCGCGCGGCGCGGGCGAAGGCTTCGGGGCTGGTGATTTGCGAAATTTCCGAGGCGCGCCGTTGCGATGCAGCCTCGGCGGCGGGGGTGTTGGCGGGCAGGATGATTTCGTTCAGCAGCACACGCACGCCCGGCGCGGTTCCTTGCCGCTTGATCGCGCGGTCGACATCGGCCTCGGTGATCCGGTCGCGCCCGACAAAGCGGTCGCGCACAACCTGCCGCCATACGAGACCTGCGGCGACGAAATCACGAAAACTTTCCGCCTCGACCCCGGCCTGGCCCAGGGCGGTGACAAATTCCTCGCGCGACAGGTTGGCGCGGCCGGCGAATTCGGTCATCCCCTCAGAGATCGCTTCGGCGGTGACGGAAATGCCCATGCGGCGCGCGGTTTCCAGTTGCAACCGCTCGTCGATCAGCGAGTTCAGCGCCTCTGCCTCGGGGTCGCCCGGCGCATTGAACAACGCCAACATGCGCGCCCTCTGGTCCCGTTCGAACGCGGTGATCACACGATCGTTCACCTGCGCGACGGGGGCGAACAGGTTTTGCGCCGCCACTGGTACGGCGCCTGTGAACAGGGCCGCAGCCAGGGCTGCAACCCGTGCCCAGCGGTTCGGGGAAAGGATGGTCATGGCATAGGCTCCCTCGGGATCGTGCGGGTTCTGTCTTATTTCGTGCAGACGCGGCGATAGGATTCGCTGTTGCGCCCTGATCCGAACCCGGCCAGCGACAGGTTGAGGCCGAAATCGGTGCTGGGCGCTACAGTAGTCGAGGACGTGAACCGACGCGAGACCGAAAGATCCACCGTCAGACATTCCGAGCGATACTCAAGCCCGAGGCCCGCCTGTGCCGCGCGATCCTCGATCAGATCAAAGCGCCCGTCAACACGCCCGGTCCAATGGCGCGACAGGCGTAGGGCGCCATCCATGCTCAGCTCATGGGTGGCCTTGGCGCGGTTTTCGGTGGGTTCGGCCACCATCCACAGATAGGCCGACCCGATGGCGGCACGGTCATTCTGCCAGGCAAGCCGGGTTTCATTGCGCGCGAAGGTAAAATTGTTGTCAAACAGCGCCCGTTGCGTCAGCGCCAGCCGGTCGCCCAGCCGCAGCTGCCCCGCGGCCAGCCAATGCGAGCGGTCACCTGACAGCCCGGTCCCCGGCGCGAACTGCCCCGGATCGTCCTGCCGGAAGATCCGCCCGACAGTCACGCCGACGACCCACCCGGCGGGGTCATACCGTGTCCAGGAAACGCCGACATTGGCCCGCCCACCTTGTTCGCGGGCGTCCTCGCCGGGAAAGCGCGACATGGAAAACAGATTGCCTTCATCAAACTCCACCAGCACCGAATCCTCGTTCGGCACGGCGCTGCCGTTGGTCTGCGACCACGCCAGTTGCACCACGGGTTCAAGCAGTTGATAGGCGCCGCTGGCCTCTGTGCGCTGGAACGGCCAGCGCAGCTCAAGGCTGGCGCGGGGAGTCACCTGGCCGGTCGAGGTGGCAAAGCTGCGATCCTGCCGGGTGTCATAGGCAAAGGCCGCGACACCAAGAGTGCCGGTCACAAGCATACCATTGGCGAAATCCGCGCTGTGGCGGAAATCGGCGGACAGCCCAAGGCGGCTGACATCGCGCCCCACACCCAGGGCGTTGGACGACCGGGTCAGGCTGGCCGCATCGACGCCCAGCCGCAATTCACCGCCCAGCGTCTGGACACGCCGTTCATAGACGATATTGGCAAAGGTGCGCGGCAACTGATCGCGGATCGGCAGCTCGGCGGCGCGCAGGGTGCGGAAATCGGTCAGGCTGGCGCGGAACAGATCGCGCGCGCGGGCCCGTGAAATGCTGATCTCGTTGTTCAGCCGGTCCTTGTCGGAATAGCCATAATCCAGAAGATACCCGGTGTCCGAGACGATCTCGACCGCCAGGTTCAGCCGGAATTGCCGCGGCAATTCAAAACTGCCGGTGCCAAACAGGTAATAGCGGGTCTGGTCCGGGCGCAGATCATCGCGGGTAATAGCCCCCTCAAACCGAAGATCGCCCGCCGCGAAGGCCCGGCGAAACCGCGCCTCGATGGTGCGGGTCGTGGAACTGACATAGGGCGTCAGCGTCAGGTCGGCGTGATCGCCCAGTTTCAGGAAATACGGCAGCTTCAGCCCGGTCTTCAGCGTGGACGAGGTGCGCAGCGACGGCAGAAGAAACCCGCTGGCGCGGCTCAGTGTCGGGTCGGGCAGGCGCAGGCGCGGCGCATAGAAGATCGGCACGCCCAGAAACCGGAACTGGGCCTGCTTGAAATACAGCTGGCGCTCCTGCTGGTCGTGGATGATTTCGTTGGCGCGGATTTCCCACACCGGCGTGGGATTGCCGGCGCAGACCTCGCAAGACGAGGCGACGGATTGCGACAGCCGGGTATAGCGCCCGTCAATGCGGGCGATTTCGCTGGCGGCCAGTTGCAACTGCTGGTCCAGCACCAGACGGGCCGAGGTCAGGATGCCGTTTTGCAGATCGGCGTCCAGCTGTGCCTGATCGGCCAGCAGAATCACTGCCCCGTCGCCTTCAACCACGGTGATCGGCCCGGTGATGGTCAACGCATCACCCGCGCGGGAATATAGAATGCGGCTGGCCCGCAGACGGGTGGCACCATAGAGGATCTCGACATTGCCGGTTGCCTCAAGCGTATTCTGACGGGTCAGCAGAACGGTGTCGGCCACGAGGGTCGCCATCTGTTGCGCCTGGCCGACCAGCGGCATCAGCATCAGCATGAGGATCAGGGCAAGGCGGCGCATCGCTCAACCATCCTCGAGGTGCAGCAAAAGGCCAAGGGGCAACAACAGCGCCGCCACGGGCGGCCCCCAGGCCGCCAACAAAACCGGAATTTGGCCGTTTTCCCCCAAAATCTGCGCAAAGTTGCGGATGAAGAACAGCGAAAATCCCAGCGCCAGCGCCAGCAGCACCATTAGCCCCGTGCGCCCGAACCGGGTGTGGCGCATGGTGAACCCGGCCCCCACCAGCATCATCGCCGCCAAAAGCAACGGCAGCGACAGTTCCATGTGCAGCCACACCTGGTGTTTGCGCGCGGAAAACCCGGCCGCCTCAAGCCGGGCGATGAAGGCCGGCAGATCCCAGATCGGAATCGCCGAAGGGGTGGCAAAACTGTCAAGGATCTGATTGCGTGTCAGCGACGAGGCAAGCGTATAGGTGTCGTGGCGGATCGCCACGCGTTCCGGGTTGGCGGCGTCCAGCGGCCACTCTTTTACCGCGCTCAGCGCCCAGGCACCGTCGGTCAACCGGGCGCTGTCGGCCTCAAGGCGCAGGCGCGGCCCACCGGTGGCGCCAAAGGCGATGAAGGTGACGTTGTACAGTTCTGTCCCGTCCAGATTGGCCCGCTCGGCGCGAATAACAGTTTGCCCGGCGCCATCGCCCTGACGCAGCCACAGCCCCTCGCGGCTGATCGACAGAACGCTCGACGGGGTGGCGGAAAACCGCCCGGCGGCCAATTCATACTGCCGGGATGTGGCGGCGACAATCGGGTTGAACACTGCCACCGCGACCGTGCCGATGATCAGGGTCACCACCAGCGGGGCGGTCAGGCTGCTCAGCGCCGAACGGCCGGCGGCCCGTGTGACCACCAGTTCGGACGTGCGCGCGAGGTTCAGGAACAGCGTCAGCGTGGCCAGGATCATCACCAGCGGCAGGATGTTGTACAGGCTTTCGGGCACATTCAGCAGCGCCAGCCCCAGCATATCGACAAACCGCGCGGTCTGGCCGCCGAACTTGCGCACCTGTTCCACCAGATCCAGCAGGGTGAGCAGCGCCAGAAACACCGCCATCACCGCGAAAAAGGTCGTTGCGAACCGGCGCGCAAAGTACAGGTGCAGCGTCATTGCGCCACCACGCGGGTGCGGCGCAACAGGCCAGGCCACGCCGCCACGCCCAGGAAGCCCACCCCGAGAACCAGCCCGAACGCCGCCGCGCCATAGGCGGCAGGCCAGAATCCTGTACCGCGCGCCACATCGGCCAGCGCATTGTCCAGCAGTTCTATCGCAATCAGGCACACCACCGCGCCGACGATCTGACGCCAGACGCCAAAGCGCGAAAACCCGCCCGCCAACAGCACCGCAAACCCCACCAGCGGCGTCACCAGACCTATAAGCGCCTCGGTGATTCTGCTGTGCCCCTCATGCAGCAGCACGGCCACGGTTTGCCCGGTTTCGGCCGCAAGGGCCGGTGTGGGGAACAGCAACTCGGCCGAGGACAGCATCCGCGTGCTGCGCGGTGCCGCGACGGGCAATTCGATCAGCGCCCCCACGTCGAATGCGAACTCGGCAAAGCGGGTGACGGCCAGCCGATCGGATGCAATATTGATCGTCTGGACAAGGCCCTGAAACATCAACAGTTTGGGCCCCGCATCACTGCGCAGCAACAGGGCGCGCTCGGCGGTATAGATGGCATTTTCGCCGGCTTTGCGCGCATCGGTCAGGAAAATGTCGCGCAATTCGCCCTCTGGGCTGATTTCGCGGATATAAAAGGTGATACCGGGGGCGGGGTGCAGGAATTCGCCCTCGCTCAGCAGTCGGGCGGTGACGTTTTCCGAGATTTCGAGAGTGCGCTGGGCGAGTTGCGTCATCGAGGCGGGGATCAACAGATGCGACAGCACCGAAATCAGCAGCGCCACCACCGCCCCGAAGGCCAGCACCGGGCGCGCCATGCGTGCCGGGCTGTATCCGGTGGCCTGAACCACCACCAGTTCGCTTTCGCTGGCCATCCGGTTGGTGACATAGACGGCGGCGGCAAAGGCGGACACGGGCAGCACCTGACGGATCACGTTGGGCAGTGTCAATGCGGTGAATTCCAGAAATATGACCGCCGAATGGCCATTGGCGATCAGTTGATCGAACAGGAACACCGCCCGGTTCACCCAATAGACCAACACCAGAACCAGCGAGAAAAAGCCAAAGACCCACATGAACTGTGCCAGCATGTATCGGTCGAATCTGGCCACCCGCACCACCCCCCGGTTCCCGCGCCCGCCGGGCGACCTTAGACCATGGCGCGGGGATGGAAAACTCCCTTCTGGTCAAGCCGGGGGCGGGGGGCTAGGTTCTGCGCAAACATGCCGAGGAGCCTGCATATGACCACCCCCGCCGCCCTGTCCTTTGTCCCTGTCGATCTGGAAACCATCGCGTCGTTTGAAGGCCGCGTGGTGATCTTTGCCGAGCCGGGCGTCGCCCTTGACCAATCCGCGCGCAAGGTGAACCGACTGTGCCGCGACGCAGTTCAGCGGTTGGTGGACAGTGCCGCCTTCGGCAAACTTGACGAAGGCGCCGCCTGCGATCTGGCCTATCCCGCGGGTCTGGCCGCCACGGCGGTGCAGGTGGTGCGCCTGGGGCGGCGCAGCGTCGGCGATGTGGCGCGCCAGGCCGGTGTGGCGATCGGTGCCGCGATGACGGATGCGCCGGTGCTGGTTCTGGCGGCGGGTTTGCGCGGGGCCGGGGATGTGGCCCTGGGTGCCGTGCTGCGCGCCTATGACTACACCGACCAGAAAACCGACGCGAAAAAGGCAACGGGTGCAATCACCGTGCAGGTCGCCAAGCCCGATGAGTTTGCCGAGGAGGCAGGACGGGTCAACGCCAGGGCCGAAGGCGTGTTCTTTACCCGCGATCTGGTCAATGCCCCGGCGAATGTCCTGACCACGACCGAATTCGCCGCCCGCCTCGAGGGCCTGCGCGATCTCGGGGTCGAAGTCGATGTGCTGGACGAGGCAGAGCTGGAAAAGCTGGGTATGCGCACCCTGTTGGCCGTGGGTGTGGGCAGTGAAAGCCCCTCCAAGGTGGTGGTGATGCAGTGGAAAGGCGGCGATGACGCGGCACCCTTTGCGCTGATCGGCAAGGGCGTGGTGTTTGACACGGGCGGCATCTCGATGAAACCCGCCGCGGGCATGGAGGACATGACCATGGATATGGGCGGCGCCGGTGTGGTGGCAGGGGTGATGAAAACCCTCGCCCTGCGCAAGGCCAAGGCAAATATCGTGGGGGTCGTGGGCCTGGTGGAAAACATGCCCGACGGGCGCGCCCAGCGGCCCGGCGATGTGGTGGTCAGCATGAAGGGCGATACCGTCGAAGTCATCAACACCGATGCCGAGGGGCGGTTGGTGCTGTGCGACATCATGTGGTATGCTCAGGAACGGTTCAACCCCACCGGCATGGTCGATCTGGCGACGCTGACCGGGGCGATCATCATCGGCCTTGGCCACGAGAACGCCGGGGTGTTTTCCAACGACGACGCGCTGTGCGAAGGTTTCCTGAAGGCGGCGAAGGCCGAAGGCGAAGGCGCGTGGCGGATGACCTTGGGCAAAGCCTATGCCAAGCAGCTGAAATCGCGGATTGCCGATGTGAAGAACGTCGGTGGCCGGCCCGCCGGGTCGATCACCGCCGCCGAATTCCTGCACCGCTTTGTCAAGGACGGCACGCCGTGGATTCACCTCGACATCGCCGGGGTGGCCAGCACCAGCGAGGACAGCCGTTATGCGGCCAAAGGTGCGTCGGGCTGGGGTGTTCTGGCGCTGGACCGGATGATCGCCGACCGCTTCGAGGGGTGAATGGGGGCCGCGTATTTTTACCACCTGACCGCGCGTCCGCTTGAGGCGACCTTGCCCATGTTGCTGGGCAAGGCGCGTCAGGCGGGCTGGCGGGTATGCGTGCGCGGTGTCAATCCCCGGCGGATGGAT
>JAACVA010000061.1:3960-5289 GCA_009992615.1 Rhodobacterales bacterium | reverse complement strand
AAGGTGCTCGGCATCTTCGCCCGGATCCGGTACCGCGACGGCAAGCCGCAGTACCTCGAAGATGCGTCGCGCTTCTTCGGCTACCTCGAGCACGCCATCGCGCGCAATCCTGAGCTCGGGCCACTGACTTCGCTGTTCAGGAGTTGGGAAGCCCGGGCCCGGCATTGAGTTCGGGCAATTCTTCCGCTGCCACGACATCGTCACGATTCACTTCCGACAGCTGCTCGTCGCGGCTTTCCAGCGCCTTGTGCCGCTCACGCTCCAGGTCCTCGAACAGCCCCTCGACCCGTTTGCCGAATTCCTGCCCCGAAAGCGAGTCGCGAAGCAGCAGGCCCGGTGGCAGGAAGCGCTGCTCCATCGGGAATGACTGACGCTCGATGAATCGCGTCAGTTCGTCCTCGGGCAGGCTGTTGACGCCGATCACCACGGCCACGACCGCAGCGCTGATCAGGCTGCGTCGGCCCAACGGCAGATGGAACGCAAGGTAGAGCACGCTCCACAGGTAGATCAACAGCTCCAGGTAACCGCGGCCCTCATCGAAGGTGCGCAGCAGCGGGTAGTGGGCATCACCGGCGTTGAACAGCGCCACCACCAGCGCCGCATCGAGCAGCGACGAGAACAGGAACAGCAGCACCAGCAGGCTGATATGCGCCAGGAAGTTACCGCCGCGACGGAACAGCACCGACAGGAAATAGACGCCGACGGCCAGGGCGACGAACAACATCGCCTCGCCAAGGTTCTGCTCGATCACCAGGCTCCAGCGGAACTCGCCGATCGTACCCAGCCAGGTTGCAACGATCTTGGCTGCAAGGTAGAGCAGCACCAGGCCAATCGTGACCTGCGGCTTGCCCAGCCACAGCAGGAACAGCTCGGAGGCGCGAATCCGAACCGCGGGCGCCACGGGATGGGTTCCGGCGTAGATCCGGACCCGGCTGCGCCCGATCAGGAACACTTCGCCACTGATGACCTCGCTGCGCCCGACCGCCCCCTTGTGGCGTGGCCGCCGAATCCCGTTGACGCTGCCCAGGTCCTCGATGAACAGGCGCCCTTCCCCATCGAATTCCAGCTGCGCATGGACGGCGTCCACGTGCTCGTCGTTCAAAATGACATCGTTGCTGAACGCGCGCCCGATCCGGACCCGATGGGCATCGAGCTTCTGCCGTTCCAGTACGTTGTTGGTCGTCCCGAGCTGTTCGATGATCACTTCCATTGCAGGCTCCCGACGAACTTGCGATGGAAAGCAGCAGCTGACTCCCGGCCGACGCCGGCCAGGGTGTAATGCAGATGGACGCCCTCGGCGCCCGCGCGCTGCGCCCGGGCCACGTAAAG
>JAACVA010000061.1:389-3930 GCA_009992615.1 Rhodobacterales bacterium | reverse complement strand
GGCGCGCAGGCAATGACTGGCCTTGAATGCTTCACCGCCCAGGGCCTCGATCCCGACCCAGTCTTCGCGGCACTCGAACTCGGTGACGTCGTCATCACTGCTGCGATTGAACGGCAGAAAACTGTTCTGCTCATAGACCCGGGAAAACTGGAAGGCATTGAGCCGATCGCTGTGGTACCAGCCGAAGACCATCTCCAGCGCTCCGGTATCCAGGCTTCGCGACAGGTAGATCCGGTCGTTGAGAACGCAATTGGAATGGCTGGACTGCCACGGTACTTCGGGCTGGCTGTCGCTACTGCTGCCGGTGCAGGAAATCCACGGCCGAATCTCGCGCGGAATCATCAGCGGGCCGAACGGCTCCAGCGTCCAGTCGCCGGCCAGCAGATCCTGAATCATCGTCGCCTGGTGCCCGATGATGACTTCGGCCAGCCCGGCACGCAATTCGGCCGGCGCCGGAGCGCTTGCGGGAACGGCCTGCATGAGCCGCTGCAAATCGGCCACCGGCACCAGGAAACTGACTGAATTGCCGGCGCCGGCGACATTGATGCCGACCACCCGACCGTCCGGATTCACAGTCGGCCCGCCCGACATGCCGGGATTGAGTGCACCGGTGAAGTGGATCATCTTGCGGTACTGGCTCTCCAACTCGCCGTTGTAGGTGCCCGGAACGAGACTGATGCCGATGTCATAGGGATTGCCCAGCGCCAGCAGGCTGGCACCCTCACGCACTGGCGTCGAAACCAGTTCGAACGGCTCGCCGAGCGCCCCCGGCATCGACTCCGCAACGATGCGAACCAGCGCCAGATCGTGCAGCACATCGAGTGCCAGCACCTCAAGCGCGCCGCTGGAATTGTCGACCCCGCGGAACTTCAGCGCATAGCGCTCGGGATCGAGCACGTATTCGCTGACCACGTGGTAATTGGTCGCCAGCAGTCCGTCCGGCCCGACCAGGAAGCCCGAACCCTGCGCGTTCTTGTTGCTGCTCGCACGATCGACCACCTCGACCGTGAACAGTGCCGGCTTGAGCCGCTCGAACAGCGACCCGTACTCGGTCGGCTGAGCGCTGACCACGGAGGCCAGAAGCAGCAAAGTCCCGATCACGAACAGGCCTCGACAGGCTGCCGATTCCGCCCTCGACCGGTGCTGCAGCATTGCGTGCTCGGAATTCATTCGTGCTCCTGGGCTTGAATTCGGACCGCTGGCAGCGAGCCGATGAGGCAAGATAACGCACCGCACCACGCGATGGGTGAACTCTTCGAACATGCGCGCAATGATCCTTGCAGCTGGCCGCGGCGAGCGACTTCGGCCGCTGACCGACCACACGCCAAAGCCGCTGCTGATCGCGGCCGGCAAGCCTCTGATCGAACACCAGATCGATCGCCTGCGTCAAGCCGGCCTGACCGAACTGGTGATCAATCTGGGCTGGCTCGGTGAGCAGATCGAGCAGGCCCTCGGTGACGGCCACAGACACGGCCTATCGATTCGCTATTCACGCGAGCCCCAGACTGCTCTGGAAACAGCTGGAGGGATCCGCCAGGCCCTGCATCTATTGGGCGAGTCCGCGTTCATGGTGGTCAATGCCGACGTACTGTGCGACTTCCCGCTGGCAAGGCTGCGCGAACTCGAACCCGACGGGCTGGCTCACCTCGTGATGGTCGACAACCCGGCCCACCATCCGCACGGCGATTTCGCGCTGGTCGACGGCCGGCTGCGGCTGGACGGCGAGCCGCGCCTGACCTACAGCGGCATCGGCGTGTTTCGCCCGGAGATGTTTCGGGGTCTGGATCCTGGTGTACGGCCACTGCGGCCCGTGCTCGAGGATGCGATCATGCACGATCAGGTCAGCGCCGAATTGCACCGTGGACACTGGGTCGATATCGGCACGCCGGAGAGACTGAGGGAACTGGCGGAAGGGTTTCGGTTTTCCTGATTGCGTCGTTGTTTCATCCAGCTGGACAAGCGCGAGCGCATCCATCTTTTTGAGTACCTGAATGGCGAATGCGCTGGCGACTGCGGCTACTTGTCCGGTTGCCGCTCACGTTCACGTTCACGTTCACGCAGTCGGCGCCAGTCGGGCATGCCATCGTCTCCGCGAATCTCGTCGGCCAGTGCCGAGAGCCGTGGCTGGGCCTGAAGCAGGGCGTGGAAGATCAGATGCTGCTCGATCGAGCCATACAGCACCTCGGCGCCGGCGCCGGTGGCAAAAACCGCTACATCCTCGCCACTGTGGGTCGACGAGGCCAGCCCGACCAGCGCTTCCTGCTGAAAATCAGGATCAAGCGGGTCGATATCGTCATAGTTCGGGCGCGGACCCGGCCGAAATCCAGGGCCGTTGACGTAGCCCAGCGTGGTGTAGGGCTTGCCGTCCTGATCACGCGCCAGGCGCTCCTCGCCGCCGGCCAGCCCGGTGCCACGGACGAGCCCAAGAATCGGCTGGCCGCGCTGACTGTACCCGGAAAAATACATCGCATGACCATGGTCGGCGGTGACCACGATCAGGGTCTGATCCAGGTCCACCCGAGCCGTGGCGGCAGCGACCGCATCGGCGAAGGCAATGGTCTCGGTCAGTGCGCGATAAGCGTTGCCGACGTGGTGGGCGTGGTCGATGCGACCGCCTTCGACGACCAGAACGTAACCCGGGTCACCTTGGGCCTGCAGCAGTTGCAGCGCCTTGACCGTCATTTCAGCAAGCGAAGGCTCACCGCCCGAATCGAGCGCCCGATCGTGCTCGTATTGCATGTGCGAAGGCTCGAACAGCCCCAACACCGGACCATCGAATCCCGGTTCAATGGCATCGAAGCTCGCCCGGTTCCAGGCCCAGTGGCCGTCCGGATGAGCTTGCTGCCAACGTTCGATCAGGTTCACCCCGTCGCTGCGCTGGCCGTTGCGCCCCGGGTATTCAGGATCTTCGACTGCGCTCGGCAGAAACGCTGCCCGACCGCCCCCGAGAACGACATCGATCGGCCCGCCGAGATCGAACTCCACCAGCTGCCGGGCGATGTCGCGACAACCGGCATCACGCGCCGAAGACGGCATCGCGCTGTCGACCTCCCAGCCGCGTTCGGGACTTTTGGCGAACAGCGCGGCTGGCGTGGCATGCGTGATCCGGGTGGTCGTGACCACGCCGGTCGCAAGTCCGGCGGCACCCGCCAGTTCGATCAGTGATGGCCGCTCGTGCCCGGCGACCGAGTCGCAGTCGTTGCGCACGGCGCGCTGATCGACGCCGATTGCACCGGCGAAGGACTTGACCCCTGTGGCCATCGCAGTCATCGTGCCGGCCGAATCCGGAGTCTGCAGGTCCGTGTTGTAG
The DNA here is from genome assembly GCA_009992615.1 of Rhodobacterales bacterium. GTDB lineage: Bacteria > Pseudomonadota > Alphaproteobacteria > Rhodobacterales > Rhodobacteraceae > Oceaniglobus. The sequence continues at coordinate 620 of JAACVA010000061.1, read as the reverse complement.
GTTCGCGCCAGCGCGGTGTGCGGGAAATCCTCGAACGACAGGCGATATTGCTCGCCGGAACCACCGGCCTGCTGGCCCGCCAGGATGCGGGCGGCCGAAATGGTTGCGATACTCATGCCGTCGCCGATGAACAGGATGATGTTCCTGGCCTCACTCGATTGCAGCCGTTCGCGACGTTCGGCGATAGCCTGCGAACCGGACGAATACCAGCCCGATGCGGTCTCTTCGGCC
>JAACVA010000061.1:0-377 GCA_009992615.1 Rhodobacterales bacterium | reverse complement strand
CCACCGCACAGCGCGCAGGCCAGGACCAGGCCCTTCGTGATTCTGGATAAATTCATTCGGCCAATGTTAACCAGCTTTCATGTACCTGGGGTTAAATCGAGCGCGACTCGCGCTGCGAGTTCAGTCCGGGTGACATGAAATGCATTCGACTGCGCGCCTGTTTGACGCTAAACTCGTGCAGGACGCGAAAACGTATGCCCACGTCGATCAGCCCGTTTTCTGGACTTCCGGTTGAAACACCGCGCAGGCGTTCGGCGCGAGCTGCCGCCCAGGCGCGCCTTCGGAGCGTCCCCAAGAACATTTCCAGGAGCACGTGAATGAAAATTGGTGCACCGAAAGAGACCGCCAAGGGTGAAGCGCGGGTTGCGATGACGCCC
>JAACVA010000261.1:0-2678 GCA_009992615.1 Rhodobacterales bacterium | reverse complement strand
GATGGCAGTATCCCGCATCGGAAGGTCGGCAAGCATCGCCGCGTCCGCATGGAAGACGTCATGTCGTACAAGGCAGCCATCGACAACGAGCGCGAAGCCGTCCTTGATCAACTTGCCGCCGACGCACAGGACCAGGACATGGGCTATGGCTCGAAATGAGCCAGTACACGGTCCTTTTCGACGCGAATGTCCTCTACCCTGCGCCCATGCGGGACGCGCTGATGCAATTGGCTGTCACGGATCTTTTCAAGGCGAAGTGGACGGCTGACATCCATCGGGAATGGATCAACGCCCTTCTGCGCAATGAACCTCATCGGGAGCGGGCGGCGCTGGAGCGAACCCGCGACTTGATGGACATGGCCACACGCGACTGCCTGGTCACCGGCTATGAGGCCTTGGTGCCGGCCCTCATATTGCCGGATCCCGACGACCGGCACGTTCTGGCGGCCGCTATCGTCGGGCGCTGTGACGCCATCGTCACTCAGAACCTGAAGGACTTCCCACCAGAGGCACTTGCACCATTCGGCATCTAAACTCAGCACCCCGACGACTTTTTCCGGAACCAGCTTTCTCTCGCGCCCGGTTTGGTCTGCTCCGCGCTACGCAAAGTTCGCGCCCGCCTCAAAAACCCGCCCAAGAGTGTTGACGAATATCTGTCGATCCTGACGCAACAAGGGCTGGTCGCAACGGTTGCTGACCTGGAGCAGTTTGCCGATCTGCTCTGATTGGCGTCATCGCGGGTCTTGGCGTGCTCAACTCGTTTTGGCATTGCAGGTGCCAACCTCTCCATTGTCACCGCGCAATCTCCCCAGCCAATACAGCTCGACCATGCACAGCCAGCATGGCCGTGAACCGCTGGCATCCAAACTGGCGGATGACCTCGAGAACCCGCGCCTCATAAGCGGCCATACCGATCTTGCTGCACAGGTCCGAAGCATGAAACTGGCGGTTTGAACTCGGTGCAGCCTTGATCTGATCGTGCAGTTCGCGCTCTTTTGGATCAGACGTGCGCTGTGGCGTTGGCGCTTCTTTCGGCTGAGCTGCCGTGCCCGGCGCGGTGCGCCACCTGCGCATGAATCCGAGCAAGAAACCCGCCGGAACCTTCTCGTTGCCGCGCGCGCGGTTGAACGCAAGGAAGCGATCCCAGATCACTTGCGTGTCGACATTCCAGCATGGAAGCACGGTCTTCGCAGCCTTGATCAAGTCGGCCCAGCAAGTCTGGAACACGTTCGAAACTGCATTAATGTTGATATGTCCGGAGAATACAGTTTTGTTATAATCTTTTCTAGATAGTGATGTGTCGTCTCTACCTGACGCGACATCTTCGATCTCGTCTTCTTTATCAAAGGCTGTGAAGCGAAAGAGCCAGGGTGCATACTTGCCATTTGGCTTTTGGCGGGTGAGTTGCAGCTGGGAGGCTTCGAGTTCAGTCAAGAGCACGGTCAGATACTGGCGCGAAACGCCCATTTTTTCTGCGAGCGCAGATAGGGTGAACGCGGCCGTCCCGCGTGACAGGCCGTTGTAGCCTTCCTTCCAGGCGATGCCATCGAGGATGATCGTTGCCAACTTATGGGCGGATACAGAAAGCTCTGTCTGTGTGATCCGTCGCAAGATCAGGCCGGTTGTGGGTTCCATGGTCGGTGTCTCCTGAGAGAGCCGAGGCCATGCCGTGAGGTAACAACATTTTTGCCAGCAAAACAACTTTGCTGGTTGCAGAGGTTCGGACAGTGCGCTAGGAAAACCTTGTTCACGGGTTTTTTCTAGCGCGGCGTCAGGTTTCACGGTCTGGCGTCGTTTCCCTTTTTCGGGTCGGTGCACAATCTGTGGTGCAGGGTTTATCGGATGCGGGCCGGCGCTACGCCGCCCCGCGCAGGGTCAGTAGCGGACCTCTTCGAAGCCGTAGTTTCCCTCGTGGTCTCGCCAGTCCACGAAGACGGAGCGGTAGCTGATCGATCTGCAGTGAACGGGCTCGGGAAGTTGCGATGCTGGAGGGACATCGGCTACGCTCGACCGTGTCCAACGATAGTCGCCTTGCACTCCATATGAACCGAGGCGGGTGCTGTCGTAACGGTTGCAATCCCCATCCCGGTTTTCGCGCTGGCTGAACTGGATGTGATAGACGCGAATGCTGCGAACGAAGTCGAAGGCATCGCCTGAGATGTCGATGTCAGCATGCTCTTCTGCCTGCACCGGCAAAAAGAGCGGCGGGTCTTGCGGCACGCTGATCTGAGGCTCAGTTCGGAAAGCGATGTCGTAGAGCCGTTCCATCGGCGAAAACGGGGCAGGGGCGCCGAACGACACTCCCATCGGGCATCGCCAGATCTGTAGGGGCGGCTCGATCGGCCACGGTGTAATCCGCCGAATGAAGACGGCCCGCGCATGGGCGCAAGGCGCCGATGCGGGCCAGCCTCCGGCCAGGCAGAGCAAGATGGCGCAGTCAACCTGGTAGGCTTGCGCCTGCTCGACTGAGCCGACGAGGCTCGATACGGTGATAGCAGCGGCGGCTGCCGCGCTTCGGACCCTGTGCTTCATGACGCCGACTCCCACTATAATGGTGCTGCGATACAAAACAACACGAACGATAGCAAGGCGATTTCATCGTTACGTTATGGGGCCGGCAGATTTGACCTGTTCCGAAGCAAAGCGACGAGGTTCCAGACGTGTTCGGTTCAGACCGG
>JAACVA010000260.1 GCA_009992615.1 Rhodobacterales bacterium | reverse complement strand
TGCTGGAGTATGGGGTGGACTGATGCCGCCACGCTTCGTCGCCGGGCGCTGACGCGATCATGGCCTCCTGGCGAAGAAGGCTGACCGCCAAGAACGCGGTACAGAAATCACCCTCGGACGGCACGGAACGGGCCAAACGTCCAACAGGATGGTCCATCCAGCCGCCTTGATCCCGCGCCCTGCCTCCGGTCTGATCGGGCCGGGATACCCTTGTTGCGCAGGACCTGCACTGGGTTCATCCCCGCGCCAGCCAACTGTGATTGACCTGCCACAGGGAATGCACCGGTGCCCAACCGTGGCTTTTTCAAGTGTGCGAGGATGGCTTTTCAGCCGACGAACGCTTTTTCCACGACATATTCCGCCGGATCGCTGTTGGCACCCTCGCGCAGGCCGAACCCTTCCAAAATCTCTTTCAGATCGGTGTTCAGCCCCATTGACCCACAGACCATCGCCCGGTCTGTCTGTGGCGAAATCGGCATGATGCCCAAGTCTGTGAATATCTCGCCCGAGCGCAGCAAATCAGTGATCCGCCCCATCCTTGGGCTGGATTCACGCGTCGTGGTCGGATAATAGCGCAGCTTGTTCAGCGCGTCACCCAACAGCTCCTGCATCATTTCATCCGAGCGGACATGCTCGACCAGTTGCCGACCATATTCCAGCTCGGCCACATCACGGCAGGTGTGGGTCAGGATGATCTCGTCGTAATCCTCATAGGTCTGGGGCTCGCGAATCAGGCTTGCAAAGGGGGCGATGCCCGTGCCGGTGGCAAAAAACCACAGCCGCCTGCCCGGCAACAGCGCGTCATGCACAAGGGTGCCCACCGGCTTGGGGCGCAGAATGATCTGTTCGCCCACCTTGATGTGCTGCAACCGGCTGGTCAGTGGCCCATCGGGCACCTTGATCGAGTAGAACTCCAATTCATCGTCCCAGGCCGGGCTGGCGATGGAATAGGCTCGCAACAAAGGTTTTTGTTTGCCGGTCTTTGGGTCAGGGTCGCCCATCAGACCGATCATCACGAATTCGCCCGAGCGGAACCGCAAACTGGCCGGCCGCGTCACCCGGAAGGAAAACAAACGATCGGTCCAGTGGCGCACCTCGGTGACGGTCTGGGCATCGGGCAACGTGGGAAGGGCGGTATTTTTGTTCACGGATACAAGCTCGTTCATCAGTATCAGACGGGCTTTATGGCCCGCTCCTGTATTAGCAATCAAATGAAAGTCGGAAAAGCCCTCGTGCACATCAACCGCGCAAGCGCGCCTGATAATCATGCGCCGCCCAATCGGCGCGCGACAGCCATTGGTCAGCGGGCTGACGCCGGGCCAGTTCGGGCGAAATTTCAACCTCGTCAAACCCGCTGCGCCGCGCCATGGCGTATTGATCGGCAATCAGATGGCCCCGCGCCCTCAGCCGACCGGTGAACCCCATCCGCCGCAACCGCGCCGCCAAAGTAAATCCACGGCCATCGGCAAAACCGGAAAAATTCACCCGGATCAAAGCAATCCCATTCAGCCACCCGTCCAGAACCGCCGGATCGTCGTTTGCGCTCAGATCGACAGCCCCGCCAATGGCTTGTGTGCGGTCGGGGGCGCAGAACCGCCCCGTCCAATCCTCAGATGCAAACCCCTTGTCCGTGACAATTACCTTGTCCATGTTTACCCCGTCCCTGGCTTCTTCTTGCCAAAAATACTCAAATCCCACATCCTCAACTGGCAGTCCGCCTGATCAGATGCGCACAACCTTGCCATCGACAAAGTGAATTCCACATTCCGTCTTTCGCAATCCACGCCAGCGCCCGGCGCGGGCATCTTCCCCGGTTTGCACCTTGCTGGTGCAGGGCGCACACCCGATCGACGCAAACCCCCGTTTCAGCAGCGGATGACGCGGCAGGCGATTGTTGGCGATGTATTCTGCCACATCCCCCCGATCCCAATGGGCCAGCGGGTTCACCTTGATCCGCGCGCCATCGGTCTCGAAAAACGTCAGCGCGGCGCGGCTGCCGCCCTGATACCGCTTGCGCCCAGTGATCCAGCCGTCGAACGGCATCAGGGCGCGGCCAAGGGGGCGCACCTTGCGCAGGGCGCAGCAGGCATCAGGATCGACCCGGTGCAACAACGCCTCGCCATCGCGCAGGAAGGTTTCGTCGCGGTCCGGCCGGATGATGCGCAGATTGCTCAGGCCCAGATGGCCTGCCACCTCGGCCTGATAGGTCAGCGTTTCATCGAACAGCATCTCGGTGTCGAGAAAGATCACCGGCACGCTGCGATCGATCACGGACAGCATGTGCAACAGCGCCACCGACTCGGCCCCGAAAGACGACACCATGGCGATGCGCCCGACCATCGGATCAGACAGCGCATGCGCCAGAACGGCGGTGGCACCATGGTGGGCAAAGCGGCGATTCAGATCGGCCACCCGATCTGCAACGGGGGCTATGGGGGATTCAAGCGGCATTGGCGCGGGCCTCCGGATACAGCGCCGCCTTGAAGGGCGACAGGCCAAGGCGGCGATAGGCGGCGATGAATGTCTCATGCGGGCCGGTGCGCAAGTCGAGATAGGCCATAACCAGACGCTCGACGGCAGGCACGATCTGCGCGGCCGAAAATCCGGGGCCGGCGCGTTCGCCGATCACGGTGGTTTCGGTGCCGTCGCCGCCCAGGGTGATCTGATAATTCTCGATCCCGGCGCGGTCCAACCCCAGAATGCCGATATGGCCCACATGGTGATGGCCGCAGGCGTTGATGCAGCCGGAAATCTTGATCTTCAGCGGCCCCACCTCGTGCTCCAGTTTCAGTTCCTCGAACCGCAGGGCGATCTCCTGGGCCACCGGAATGCTGCGCGCCG
>JAACVA010000259.1:918-2842 GCA_009992615.1 Rhodobacterales bacterium | reverse complement strand
TTGATCTCGTTCCACATCTTGTAGGGGTTGTCGGCCCATTCGCCATCAACCGGCACCTGCGCTGCGAGCGCCATGTACACTTCGGCAAGCGTGAGATCCCATTCGAATTCATTGCCGCGCGAAATCACGAGCGACAGGCCATCGTAGCCGATCAGGGCTTCGGAGATGTCGGTCACGCCGTTGCTGACGCAAAGATCGAATTCCGACTTCTTGATCGCGCGCGAGGCGCCGGTCAGGTCGGGGTGAGCTTCGCCGACGCCGCCACAGAACACCTGGAAACCACCGCCGGTGCCGGTCGATTCGACGATCGGCGACGCCGCACCGGTCTGGTTCGAGAACTGTTCTGCAACAGCCTGGGTATAGGGAAACACGGTCGAAGAACCGACGATGCGGATCTCATCGCGCGCGGCGGCGGCAGTCGCCGACACGGCGGCCAGTGCCAGCGCGGACACGGTCATTTTGGTGAAAGTCATCTAGAAGCTCCTGTAGCTTGGGTAGTGGATCGCCCGCGAGCCGGACAACCGCTGCCTCCCCTGCTAGGGGTGCCGCGCATCGGTTTTGTGACAGAGGTGTAAAAGTTATATGACAGATCGCCGCCGCCGGAGGACTTTGTCAGGAAACCGGCAGAACCACGGTAAAGCAACTGCCCCGGCCCGGCTCGCTTTCGATGCGCAGGCGGCCGCGGTGACGGTTGACGATGTGTTTGACGATCGCGAGGCCCAGCCCGGTGCCGCCCACCTCGCGCGAGCGGTGACTGTCCACGCGGTAGAATCGTTCGGTCAGGCGCGGGATGTGATGCGCCGCGATCCCCTCGCCCTCGTCCCGCATGGCGACGCTCACCCCATCGCTGCGCAGCGATGGTTCGGGTGCGGGCGCGGTGAGGGTGATCGTCACCGTCTTGTCCCGGCCACCGTATTTGATGGCGTTCTCGATGAGGTTGATGAACACCTGCCGCAACTGCCCCGGATCGCCAGGCACGACCACCGTCTCTTGCGGCAGGTTGAGCGCGATGGTCACACCATTGCGGGCGATCACCGGCTCCAGCGTGGCAATCACCGCCTCGAGCATCGCCGGAATATCGACCGGCGCCATCGGGCGCACGCGTTCATCCTCTTCGACGCGGCTGAGCGACAGAAGGTCCGCGACCAGCCGCGACATCCGCCCGGCCTCGCGCTCCATGATCAGCAGGAACCGGTCCCGCGCCACCGGGTCATCCTTGGCCGCACCGCGCAATGTCTCGACAAATCCCAGCAGGGCCGTCAGCGGCGTGCGCAATTCGTGGCTGACATTGGTGACAAAGTCGCGGCGCATCTTGCCCGCCTCCTCGACCGCCGTCATGTCCTCGCAGGTCAGCAACACACCGCGCCCCGCCGAAAGCCGGACCGCGGCCGCGGTGATGCGCCAGGTGGCGTCGCGCTGCCCTTCGATCCCCAGATAGCGGCCCTGATGCGTGACGCCATCGCGCTGGCACTGTTCGACCAGATCCAGGATCGCAGGCTGGCGCAGCGCCGTGATATAATGCCGCCCCAGCATGTCGGCGGGAAAGAGCGCCCGCGTCGGGCCATTGCATGCCGCGATGCGCTCGTCCGGCCCGACCAGAAGGACAGGCACCGGCAAGGCGTCGATCAGGTGCTGCAAGGCCTCGATACTCATGCCGTCCTCCTACGCGAAAACGCGGACCATGTGCACCATTCCCTGCGCCAGCCGGAACGAAAAGATTGCCGCAACGTAAAGGCAACCTATAGTTTAATTCGGGAGTTGCTGGTTCAATCCGTTTTCAATCGCCAGTGGTGTGGCATAGGTCTGCGGCAGGTGCCGTCGTTTCATGGACAATATGAAGAGAGAGCCCGACATGACGATGACGGAACGGTCTGCGTGACCGAGGCTGAGGGGTATGAACCCATCATGCTGGTAGTGGGCAATC
>JAACVA010000259.1:0-781 GCA_009992615.1 Rhodobacterales bacterium | reverse complement strand
TTCCTCGTTTATAATTTTGGAGTAAACAGGGTGCGTGCAGTGATGAAAAAGGGAAAGTTTATTTTCCAAAAATCCTGATTTCGATTTTGTCTCCCAACTTTAGTTTGTGCTTTTTCACAGTGCCCGGATTTGCCTCCACTACATATTTGGCCATGTTCATGCTTCCATAGCTGGGGCAGTCCGGTTGATCACACGGTGGGACGTTTTCAACGTAATAGACAATCTTTTTGTCCTCTGAAAGCCAGATGATATCAAGATGAATAAAGCAATCTTTCATCCAGAAGGCGTAGGGAGCCGGATGATCGTAGACGAACAGCATCCCGGTATTTGGAGCCAGTGAATGCCGATACATCAGACCACGAATCCATTGTTCCTGTGTAGTGGCCAGCTCCATGGTTAAAATAGTCTCATCCGGTAAGATAACAGAGCCGTAGCGAGCCGTTTCCTTTGCCATAGATGGAAAACAAAACAACATCAGAATCGGTATCATCAAAAGTCTCTTCATGACGAACTCAGTATTATCCGACTTTCCAGCTTCACAAAGGAGTGCTTGCAACCCCAACTGTTGCAAATCACTATGGCCTCTCTATACTGGCAATCCGGTTTCAGGTAAATCGCAACAAACATACCATTGTGGCAATAGCAGGGTGCCACTACTTCAAAAGGGGTTCCGCAAACCGGACAGCTAATGTCCAACAATTCATCCCGGGAAATCTCCTCGCCTCCGATTACACGGCTATCTCCCTGAATAGGACTCAGGTAGATATCTACATCTCCAGAC
>JAACVA010000060.1 GCA_009992615.1 Rhodobacterales bacterium | reverse complement strand
GTCTTGTTCGACCGCCGCCGTGGCGCGGGCGATTCGGCGCCACGTGTCTTCCACAGTCACATCGACGGGCGCGCCTTCGGCGTCTTTCAGGCGATACTTCATGTCCCAGATCTGCGCGGCGATGGGGGCGGAGAAACGGGTCATGATGCGAATCCTTTTGATGGGGCAGGCTGTCACCTTACAGCGATCCACGCCCGGGAAAACAGCGCAAATTGTGCCCTATGCGCCCTGTCGCAATGTCGCAGGTTTTCCCACCGCTTGAAGATCGGCGGGGATACGATACCATATCCAGCGTCATCTGGGGGTGAGTCTGTGGATAACTACGTCAATATGCTGAAACTGAGTGTCGGCAGCGAATCGGTGGAAAGCCTGATCGACTGGCAGCACCATCGCAGCCAACAGGTGGCCGATGGCCGATATTATCACGTCACACGGATGTGGCCCAAGCGGGTGGATGAAATTCTGGCGGGCGGGTCGATGTACTGGGTGATCGGCGGGCTGATTCAGGCACGCCAGCGGATCAGCGGGTTTCACGAAATCATCGGTGATGATGGCATCCGCCGCTGTGGCATCGTGATGGAGCGTGAGGTGGTGCGCACCGATATTGCACCGAAACGGCCGTTTCAGGGCTGGCGCTATTTGCCGGCCGCAGATGCCCCGGCGGATTTGCGCGCCGCCCCTGCGGGTCAGGCCCCTCTGCCGCCGGACATGGCGGCAGCGCTTGCCGATATCGGCGTGCGCTGACGCGCGCGGGCAAGGATCATTCGCGCAGACCCAGACGAGCCCGGATCGTTTCTTTCGCGTGCAGGGCGGCATCATCCCAGGGCGCGGTGAGGGACAGGAGCAGGGTGGCCTGGCTTTGGTGGACCGGCCCGTCGGACAACATGCGCAGGTGATTGGCACGCAGGGTTTCGCCCGTGCTGGTAATGTCGGCCACAGCCTCGGCGGTTTCGTGGCGCACGGTGCCTTCGGTGGCACCCTGACTGTCCACCAACTGATAGTCGGCCACGCCGTGGGTGCGCAAATAGGTGCGGATCAGGCGGTGATATTTCGTGGCGATACGCAGGCGCATTCCGTGACGCGCGCGAAACGCCGCGGCGGCGGCGTCCAGATCATCCAGCGTATCGACATCAACCCAGTGATCGGGCACGGCAATCACCAGATCTGCCTGGCCAAACCCCATGGCGGCCAGTTCTTTCACCTGCACATGCCACAGCGGCAGCTTTTCCCGCACCAGATCGGTGCCCGTCACCCCCATGTGGATGCGCCCGGCGGCCAGTTCACGGGGCACCTCACCGGCGCTGAGAAGCACCAGTTCGACATCGTCAATCCCGTTGACAACACCGGAATATTCCCGCTCTGATCCGCTGCGCGACAGAGTGATGCCGTATTGCCCAAACCATTGAAATGTCTTGTCCATCAGCCGCCCCTTGGACGGCACCCCCAGTTTCAGCATCACCGCGCCCCCCCGATCAACAGTGCCAGATCGGGGCGGATCACGCCGCCCACCGCCGGAATGGACCGACCCCGCCCCAACACCCGGGTCAGCGCGTCATAGCGCCCGCCGGTGGCCACGGGCGGCAGATCGTGGCGGCCCTCGGCGTAAAAGCCAAAGACGAAACCATCGTAATATTCCAGCGTCGTGCGGCCATAACTGCCCTCGAACTCCACCCGGGACGTATCGACGCCCAGATCACTCAAGGCGTCCAGACGGGCAGCAAAAGTTTCGACCGCGCCATAGATCGCCGGCATGTCCACCGCAAGATCCTCAAGCCGGGACAGTGCGGCAGGGGCGCTGTCGGACAAGGCCAGCAGATCGTCCAGCAGACGCACCTGCGCGGCGGGCAAGGGAGGCGTTGCCGCGTCTTCGCGCAGGGTGGCAAGGCGCGCTTCCACCTCGGCGCGGCTGCGCAGCCCGATTTCGGGGCCCGCCCCACGAAACGGGTTTTTCTGCGCCAGCAATTTCTGGCGCCGGGCATTTGCCTGGGTCTTGCCGGAAAACCGGTCAAGCAAGGCGCGAAACCGCCCCGGTCGCCACAGGTGCCGCATCAGCGCCGCCTTACGCCGGTCTGTTGTGTCCAACCCGCGGATCGCCGCGATCAGGATGCCGATGTCGCCCGTCGCCATGCGCAGCGGGATACCGCCCAGCGCACCCGCAAACAGCGCGAACACTTCGGCATCGGCGTGGGGCGGGTTGGACCCGTCAAACAGCTCAAACCCCACCTGAATGTATTCGCGGGCGCGGTCAGGGTCGTCTTCCTGGCGGCGGAACACCGCCCCGCAATAGGCATAGCGCGCCGGATCGGCACCGCTGGCCATGTGCATCTGCACCACGGGCACGGTGAAATCCGGGCGCAACATCTGTTCGCCGTGCAGCGGATCGGACGTGGTGAAGGCGCGGGCGCGGATGTCTTCGCCGTACAGATCCAGCAGCAGATCGGCTGGTTGCAGAATTGCCGCCTCGACCGGATGCGCACCGGCGGCATCGAACAGGGCCCGCAGGCGCGCGGCCTCGGCCAGAATGGCGGGGGTTTGGGCAGACATCAGCGGCGTTTCACACGCTGGGCGATGGTGTTGACCAGATCGGCGCGGGGACATTCAAACTGCGCGGGCTGGTCCTTCCATTCCTCGTGGGTCACGGTTTCGGCCAGCCGCGCGCCCAGCTTCAGATCCTTGATCTGCACCACATCGCGCGCCTTTTCGTCGTCGCCCTGGATGATCGCAAAGGCGGCGCCGCGTTTGTCGGCATATTTCAACTGGTTGCCGAAATTCTTCGGGTTGCCCAGATACACTTCTGACCGGATGCCGGCGCGGCGCAGATCGGCCGCCATCGCCTGATAATCAGCCATGCGATCCCGGTCCATCACGGTCACAACGACCAGATCATCCTCTTGCGCGTCGCCCTTGTCCTGCGCTGCGAGGGCCGCCAACAGCCGGTCCACCCCGATGGAAACCCCCGTTGCAGGCACTTCCTGCCCGGTAAAGCGTTTCACCAGATCGTCGTACCGCCCGCCACCCGCGACCGAACCAAAGGCGCGCGGCACGCCCTTTTCGTCCAACGTCTCGAACGTCAGCTCTGCCTCGAACACCGGCCCGGTGTAATAGCCAAGGCCGCGCACGACGGAGGGGTCGATGACGATGCGGTCGGGGCCGTAGCCTTGGGCAGTGAGGAGCTTGGCGATGGTCTGTAATTCCTCGACACCAGCCAGCCCGGTTTGCGACCCTGCGACAAGATATTCAAGCCGCCGGAGCGTTTCGGCAATGCTGCCCTGGCGGCCATTCACGAACCCGAGGATCAGACCCACCTGATCGCGCCCCAATCCTGCGCCCTTCGTGCGGTCACCGCTGTCGTCTGTCCGACCGTCGGTCAACAAATCCATCACGCCGGCATCGCCCAGTCGATCATGCTTGTCGATGGTGCGCAGAACGACACCACGCTGCCACTCGATCCGTTCGTCGCCACTGTCCTTGGGCAGATGGGCGGCTTCGAGGATGCCGTCCAGAACCTTGCGGTTGTTCACCCGGATGATGTAATCGCCACGCGCGATTCCGACCGACTCCAGCACATCGGCCAGCATGGCGCAGATTTCGGCATCCGCCGCCACCGAAGGCGCGCCCACCGTATCGGCATCGCATTGATAAAACTGGCGAAACCGCCCCGGCCCGGGTTTTTCGTTGCGCCAGACCGGCCCCATGGCAAAGCGGCGATAGGGCGACGGCAGATCGTCACGATACTGGGCCGCAACCCGCGCCAATGGCGCCGTCAGATCATAGCGCAGCGCCAGCCAATCCTTGTCTTCCTCTTGCCAGGCGAACACGCCTTCGTTCGGGCGATCGACATCGGGCAGGAATTTGCCCAGCGATTCAACCGTTTCCACCGCCGAGGTTTCCAGCGCGTCAAATCCATAGCGGTGATAGATGCCGGCGATGGTGTCCAGCATCGCCTTGCGGCGCGTCACCTCGGCACCGAAATAATCGCGGAATCCCTTTGGGGTCTGCGCCTTGGGGCGGGGCGTTTTCTTGGGCTTGGCCATCTGTCTCTCGCGGTCTGAACTCGGGCCAGCGTCTAGCGGATGGCGGGCATGGGGGCAAGCGGGGCTGGCCCTGCACAGGCGCGGGGTGCTATGCCACCGCCATGACCGAACATCGCCAAAACCTGGAAGAACGCATTGCCCACCTGATTCGGGTGGTCGATGACCTGTCCGATATCGTCGCCGCACAACAGCGCCAGCTTGAGGTGATGGAACGCCGCCTTGCCATGGTGATGCAGCGCGAGGCGCAGCGTGAGGTGGCCGAAGGCGGCACCGTGCCCCTTGCCGATCAACGCCCGCCACACTGGTGACTACAGACTGATTTCGGCCCCGTCTTCAGGGATGTCCAAAAGCGGCACATCGGGCAGTTTGCGCCGCAGAATGATGTCGCCGTTCGGCAAAACCTCGGGGGGTTCGTAATCGTTCAGATCTTCGATCCGGATACCGTTCCAGTTCAGGTTCTGCAACTGATGCGCCAAATCGCGCAGGGCCGGTTCAACCTCGTTCATCAGGCCGCGCAAGAACAGCCGCGCGCCTTCGCCCAAAAGATCGACACCCTGACCGATTTCCCCTTCAGGTGGCGCGTCGCCCTCTTGCGCCAGCGCGGGCTGCGCCAACAGGGCGATCAGCAAAAGGGGTGCGATACGTTTCATGCATGTCAGATGGGCACGGCCGCCCCGGTTTTCCAGAGCCTCACAGATCAATATCCATCGTCACCGGGAAATGATCCGACGCATCCAACAGCGCCTGACACAGCTTCGGATCAGCGCAAAGCGCCGGGTCGCGCAACGGGTTCCAGATGCGCCAGACCGGGGCGCGGGCGGCCAGATCGGGCGACACCATGATGAAATCCAGCAGCGCCTCAAGCCATTGATCCTTGTCGCGCTGCCAGAACCGGGCGGTGGTGGGGCCGTCAGCGGCGGCGATATGCGGATCGAACAGTTGCGCCGCGCTGCCTTCGCCGCGCACGATTTCAATCCCCGAGCGGCCGAACAGCCGTTCATACACGTCCAGCCCCGGACCATCGTTGAAATCCCCCAGCACAATCAGCGGCTCGGCCCGGTTCAGGTGCCCCTCGATCCGGTGGCGCAGCCAGATGCACTGGGCCAGCTGTTTGCGGCGGTTCTGGATGGCGATGCGCAGGGCGTCCTTGTCCGACAATGCACCACGCGGGCCCTTGGATTTTGCATGTACCCCGATCAGCCGCAGATCGTGCCCGCCGATCCGGGCGAAAACTTCAAGCGGCGGCTTGCTCCATGTGACGTTTTCGGGCGTGTCGTCAACGTCGAGGTCGATGTGAAACACCCCGTCGAACCGTGGATCGTCTTGCGCGCCACGTTGCCCCACGGCGCGGCCCAGCGGGGCGTGGCGGGCGGTCATCACGTCGGGGTCGAACAACAGGGCGATTTCCTGCTGCGTGTCATTGGCAAACCCGATCAGCGCCTGCCGCGCCCTCAGCCCGAACCTCTGCGCGAAGGTTTCCAGCGCTCGCGCCCCGTCCCGAACACCGCCGGTGTCGGGCGCCTCGATCACCATTACCGCGTCGGCGTCCAACCGGCGAAAAACGCGGCCCAGTGCGGCAATCTGGGTGGCGCGGGTAATGTCCCATCGACCCGACCAACCGGCATCGTCCAGCACCAGACCTTCCCCATCGAAAAGGTTGTTGAACCAGGCGACGTTGTAGGTGGCGATCCGCACGTTACGCGCGGCCCTCGCTGATCTCTTCATAGGCGCGGTTGATCGCGATCAGCCGCTTTTCTGCCAGGCGCACCGCCTCTTCGGGCACACCACGGGCAATCATGCCGTCCGGGTGACACTCGCGCACCAGCTGCCGCCAGCGGGCCTTGACCGTGGCGGCATCGGCCCCCGGCTCCAGCCCCAGCACCCCCCAGGGATCGGGCTTGGCATCCTGTACGAAGCGCGCACGCAAGGCGCGGAAATCACGGTCGCCAAGGCCAAAGATCAGGGCGACACGGTGCAGGAAATCATCTTCGTTCGGGTGATACTGGCCATCGGCCAAGGCGATGTGGAACAACCCCTCCATCAGGTCGCGCAGCGTCATCGCGCCGGCCTCGTCGCGGAACATACCGGCAATGCGGCGGGCGTATTCCTCGAACCCGGCCACGTCCTGACGGGCAAGGTTGAACACCCGCGCGGCGTTGACTTCTTCCTGGGGCGGAATGTGGAACACTTGGCGAAACGCCGAGACCTCATCACGGGTGACCTGACCATCGGCCTTGGCCATCTTGGCGCCCAGGGCGATGACGGCAATGGTGAACAACACGCTGCGTTCGCGCGGGCCGCGCAGGCGGTCAAACACGGCGGCCAGACCCTCACCACTGGTCAGGGCCGAAAGCGCGTCAGCAATGCGTGACCAGATCGACATGAACCGCAGCCTAGCGCGCGCTGGCTTCGCTGTCAGGTCCGAATATCACAACCGGATCAGGCCAGCGTCACCCGCCCCGTCGGCGTGTCAAACGTCGCCCGCAGGCCCGGTCGCGCCGTGGTGACAAACCGTACCGGAGCGCCCTCGGCAAACGTCACACCTTCGGTCCGTGACGCAGCCGAAATCGCCAGATACCCCTGTGTGGCAAACGCGCCATCCCGTCGTTGGTTTACAAATATCCACGGGGGGGCCGCAGGGCGGGGGGCGCAAGGCCCCCTGCATCGTCTCAGTCGCGCGCCGCCCGGATCAGTTGCAAAATATCCTTTGCCGCAGCAGGAATGTTCGTGCCCGGCCCAAAAATCGCCTTGACTCCCGCATCATAGAGGAACTGATAATCCTGTTGCGGGATAACCCCGCCGCAGATCACCAGGATTTCGCCCGCCCCCGCATCCTTCAACGCCTGCACCAGTTTCGGCGCCAAGGTCTTGTGCCCCGCTGCCTGCGACGAAATGCCGATCACATGCACATCGTTGTCCACCGCATCTTGTGCCGCCTCTTCGGGGGTCTGGAACAGCGGCCCCACATCCACGTCGAACCCGATGTCGGCGAATGCGGTGGCGATCACCTTGGCGCCCCGATCGTGGCCGTCCTGGCCCATCTTGACCACCAGCATCCGGGGGCGGCGGCCCTCTTCCTCGGCAAAGGCCTCGACATCGGCCTGAATGGCGGCAAAGCCTGCGTCGCCCTCATAGGCGGCGCCATAAACCCCGGCCAGGGTTTTCACCTCGGCACGATGCCGCCCGAACACCTTTTCCATCGCCATGCTGATTTCCCCCACACTGGCCCGTGCCCGCGCCGCTTCGATTGCGAGGGCCAACAGGTTGCCATCGCCCTGCGCGCCCTGTTCCAGCGCCGTCAAAGCCGCCGCGCAGGCCGCCTCATCGCGGCGGGCGCGGATCTGTTTCAGGCGGGCGATCTGGCTGTCGCGCACCTGATCGTTGTCGATGCTGCGGATGTCCAGCGCATCTTCCTCGGTCAGGCGGAACTTGTTCACCCCGACGATCACCTCATCACCCCGGTCGATCGCCGCCTGCTTTTTCGCAGCCGCCTCTTCGATGCGCAACTTGGGCATACCGGTCGCCACCGCCTTGGTCATACCGCCCAATGCGTCGATCTCGGCGATCAGCTTTTCCGCCTCGGCGATCAGATCAGCGGTCAGTTTTTCGACATAGTACGACCCCGCCAGCGGATCGACCACCTTTGTCACCCCGGTTTCGTTCTGCAAAATCAACTGGGTGTTGCGGGCGATGCGCGACGAGAAATCAGTGGGCAGGGCGATCGCCTCGTCAAAGGAATTGGTGTGCAACGACTGGGTGCCACCCAGAACCGCGCTCATCGCCTCGTACGCCGTGCGCACGATGTTGTTGTAGGGGTCTTGTTCAGCCAAAGAAACGCCCGAAGTCTGGCAATGGGTGCGCAGCACCGACGACCCCGGCTTCTTCGGCACGAACTCCTGCATGATCTTGTGCCACAGAAAACGGGCCGCGCGCAGTTTCGCCGCCTCCATGAAGAAATTCATCCCGATGGCGAAAAAGAACGACAGCCGCCCGGCAAAGGCATCCACGTCCATGCCCCGTGCCACGGCGGTGCGCACATATTCCTTGCCATCGGCCAGGGTGAAGGCGAGTTCTTGCACCAGGTTCGCGCCGGCCTCTTGCATGTGATAGCCGCTGATGGAAATCGAGTTGAACCGCGGCATTTCCCGCGCGGTATAGTCGATGATGTCGGCGACGATCCGCATCGACGGTTCGGGGGGATAGATATAGGTGTTGCGCACCATGAATTCCTTCAGGATGTCGTTCTGGATGGTGCCCGACAACTGCGCCCGCGCGACGCCCTGCTCCTCGCCCGCGACGATGAAACTGGCCAGAACCGGGATCACCGCGCCGTTCATCGTCATGGACACGGAAATGTCAGCCAGGGGAATGCCGTCGAACAAAATCTTCATGTCCTCGACCGAATCGATGGCCACCCCCGCCTTGCCCACGTCGCCCTCGACCCTGGGGTGATCACTGTCATATCCCCGGTGCGTCGCCAGATCGAAGGCCACCGACACACCCTGTTGGCCCGCCGCCAATGCCTTGCGATAAAAGGCATTGCTTTCCTCGGCGGTGGAAAACCCGGCATATTGACGGATCGTCCAGGGCCGCCCGGCGTACATCGTCGCCTTCGGCCCACGGGTGTAGGGCGCCGCACCGGGCATCGCGCCCATATGCGCAAGCCCTTCGGCATCGGCTGCGTCATAGACAGGGCGCACGGCAATGCCTTCGGCGGTGTGCCAGATCAGATCTTCGGCGCTGCGCCCGCGCAGTTCACGTTCGGCCGTTGATTTCCAGTCGCTCATTCTAGATGCTCCTCTGACGGGGCGCGACACACACGACACCCCCTGTGATTTTGACCGCGCGCGCCCTACATGTAGATGGAACAGGAGGCCCCATGCGCACCATTTTTGCCCTTGCTTTGCCCGCTTTTGTTGCCTTGGCGGCATTGTCCGTCCAGGCGCAATCCGCCGCCAACACCACTGATCCTATCATGACGGCGGTTGAACGCTGGCAGGCCGACAAGACGACGGTGTTTGATGGGGCAGAGGTGGATCTGGCCGATTTCCAGTGGATCGCCCGCCCGGTTGTCGTGTTCGCCAACACAGATGCAGATCCCGCGTTCAAGGACCAGATGAGCCTGCTGTTGGCGCGCCCCGATCCCCTGGTCGAACGCGATGTGGTGCTGATCACCGACACCGACCCGGATGCGCGCACCGAGGTGCGGCTGAAACTGCGACCGCGCGGTTTCATGCTGGCCCTGCTGGGCAAGGATGGCGAGGTCAAGCTGCGCAAGCCGCTGCCTTGGGATGTGCGCGAACTTACCCGTTCCATCGACAAGATGCCGATGCGCCAGCGCGAGATGGAAGAAAGCACCATCACCCAGTGACCCGGCGTTTGGGCGCGCCGCGCCCCCGCGACAGGACGGGTGCATATCCGGGCTTTCGCGGTCACTCGAATTCCATGATCACGTCATCCACGGCCAGGTTGTCACCCGCTGCGGCATTCACCTTGGCAATCACGCATTTGCATTCTGCACGCAAAATGTTCTCCATCTTCATCGCCTCGACAGTGCACAGCGCCTGCCCCACCTGCACCTCGTCGCCCGGTGCCACGTTCACCTTGACGATCAACCCGGGCATCGGACACAGCAGCAGCCGCGATGTGTCGGGCGGCAGCTTCACCGGCATCAGCGCGGCCAATTCGGCCTGACGCGGGGAATACAGCCGCACGTCGATTTCGGCACCGCGGGTGCGCAACCGGAAACCGCCGGTGATCTTGGCAACCTTCATCACCAGGGGCCTGCCGTCCACCATAACCCGCGCCAGGGGTGTGCCCGGCGTCCAGTCCGATTCGACACGCATCGCCGGCACGTCAGGAAAATTCACCGTCGCCCCGGCCCGGTCGGCGTTGATCGACACCCTGTATTCCGCGTCCTGCAACCGCACCACCCAATCGGTGCCCACCTTGCGTTCGTGGTTGTCCATCCGCCCCGACACACGGGTGCGTCGGATTTCAGCCACACGGTTCATCGCTGCCGCTGCGGCCGCGACGCGGCGCAGGTCGGGCTCGGCCAGGGTGATGCCCGAAAAGCCGTCAGGATATTCCTCGGCGATAAAGGCGGTGGTTATGTCACCGCTGACAAATTTCGGGTGATCCATGACCGCCGACAGGAACGGCAGGTTGTGACCGATCCCTTCCACTTCGAAACTGTCCAGCGCGACGCGCATTCCTTCGATCGCGGCGGCCCGCGTCGGGGCCCAGGTGCACAGCTTGGCAACCATCGGATCGTAGAACATGGAAATCTCGCCGCCCTCAAACACGCCGGTGTCATTGCGCACGGCGTGGGTCGGCGTGGCCACTTCGGCAGGCGGGCGATAGCGGGACAGCCGCCCGATCGACGGCAGGAACCCGCGATAGGGGTCTTCGGCATACAGCCGGCTTTCCATCGCCCACCCGTTCAGTTTGACCTCGGCCTGCCCGAAGGCCAGCTTTTCGCCCTGTGCCACGCGGATCATCTGTTCCACCAGATCAATGCCGGTGATCAGCTCGGTCACCGGATGTTCAACCTGAAGCCGGGTGTTCATCTCCAGAAAATAGAAGTTGCGCGCGCCATCAACGATGAATTCCACCGTTCCGGCGCTGGTATATCCCACCGCAGCGGCCAACGCACAGGCCTGTTCGCCCATCGCGCGGCGGGTGTTGGCATCAAGAAACGGCGAGGGTGCCTCTTCGATCACCTTCTGGTTGCGTCTTTGGATCGAACATTCGCGTTCGTGCAGGTACAGCGTATTGCCATGACTGTCGGCCAGGACCTGAATTTCGATATGGCGCGGCTGGGTGATGAATTTCTCGATGAAGATGCGGTCGTCGCCAAAGCTGGCCGCCGCCTCGTTCTTCGAGCTTTGGAAGCCTTCACGCGCCTCGGCGTCATTCCAGGCGATCCGCATCCCCTTTCCGCCGCCGCCCGCCGAGGCTTTGATCATCACCGGATAGCCGATTTCGCCGGAAATCTTCACCGCTTCGTCCGCGTCAGCGATCAGCCCCATATAACCGGGCACGGTGGACACCCCCGCCTCGGCGGCAATCTTTTTCGAGGTGATCTTGTCCCCCATCTTTTCGATGGCACCCACCGGCGGGCCGATAAAGGCAACGTTGATGGCTGCAAGCGCCTGGGCGAACCTGCTGTTTTCCGACAGGAAACCATAGCCGGGGTGCACCGCCTCGGCGCCCGTGGCCTGCACCGCCTCGATGATCCTGTCGATCACGATATAGGATTGGTTGGCGGGCGACGGGCCGATGTGCACTGCCTCGTCCGCCATTGTCACATGCAGCGCGTCGCGGTCGGCATCGGAATAGACCGCCACGGTGGCGATCCCCATGCGGCGCGCGGTCTTGATGACGCGACAGGCGATTTCGCCCCGGTTTGCGATCAGGATCTTCTTGAACATCTGGGCATCCTTTCCGGGCCGGGCAAGGGGGGCGGCCCTGCGACGGCAGTCAAACGAAAAACGCCACCCCGGTGTGCAACCGGGATGGCGTTTGAAATCAGCGATGTGGGGTGAGTGTCAGCGCGGGCAAAGCTCGGGCACAACGTCATCGCACAGCGCACCACCCGCGGCACCAATCGCCACCGCCGTGCCGACATCGTTGTTGGTAAGCGCCGCTGCGACGCCCAAACCAGCACCGCCGATGGCCGCGCGGTTGAGATCGGCGTTGTTCGTGCAGGCCGCAAGGCCAAGCGCCGCCGCAACTGCAATGATCCAGGTCTTTTCCATGTGTGACTGCCTCCGTCATGGGTTTTGTTTATGCCAACACACTTACGCTGGTTTGGGTGCGTCACAAGAACATTCGGTCCGATGCCTTCGCAAAAACGTGGCCCGACCCGCAGGGGGCCGAACCACACAAGTGAAGGGTAACGGTCGTGACAAACCGGGATGGCCGCCGTGCTGAAAACGACCACCCCGGAGATCACATTGTCCTGTGCGCGGCGCCGTGCAAACAGCCATCGTGCCCCACAGCCGAACTGTGCCGGTTTTCGCCCAGAAAAGGTGTGCGTGGGCCGAAACATGCCGATCAGTCCAGGAATATATCGGGGAAGGATTGGCGCGCCTTGGCATAATCGACCCGCAGCACAGCAGAATAGCTAACCGGGTCAAACGGATCTTCTGCCGCCACAACCTCGCGGCCGAACAGGAAGGACAGGCGACCCGCATCCAGGTTGCCCCTCTCGAACGGTTCTTCGCCAAACTGGTGACACAACGCCAGAAGAAACCCTTCATCGGCCCGCTTGTCAGCGGGGCGGCGATCAGGATAACGCGGGCGCGCGATCAACGGGGTGGCCCCTTTGGGATTGGCGCGCCGTACGATGAATTGAAAATCGGTGCCGGGCAGACGTCCCGGAAAACCCCGATGCTTGATCATCGGCTCTCTCATGCCACACCTCCGATCAGGCGCGGATGAAGCGGGATTGGGGTGGGCACCAGGGCCCACCCCGTCCGTGTCTTACTTGTACTTGCCGGTAAAGGCCGGCTCGACCGAGACCGGGGCAGTATCAACGAAGACGACTTCTTCGTTTTTCTGGGCGCAGGCAGCAACGCCAGCGACAAGGCCCAGTGCCAGAACGAGTTTGATGCTCTTGGACATCGATAGCTCCTAGATATGTTCGGGGTGACGCAGGCAAAGAAGCCCGACCACCTTGCGTGAGAGATAAAGGTCTCCTGCGGGATACCTCGCCAGACCATAACGGATGCAAAAGCCGATTGATATGGGGTGAAAAGCAAGCCACGCGCCTGTGGCACGGCTGCATCACGTTGGGCAATGCGGCGGCGCTGCGGGGCCAAGGACCGAAGGTTCATCAGAAAGCTTCCCAATAACAGGTGGTGTCCTCTGGGCGGTAGGCCTCGAAGAATTGTATTGCCTCGGGCGCGATTTCTCCGAAGGCCACGGGGCGATCAAGCAAGGTGATCACAATCTGGGCGGGCCGCGGACCAATCACGCTGAGCCGTGGCAAAGCATAGGTTTCGCAGAGAAACCGCATATCGCGCTCGGCCAAGTCAAACTCGACCCCACCCGTGATATGCGGCGCCAGAAACCGGAAACGATAGGTCAGCCCCTGACCCGGCACATTTGTGATCACGTCAAAAAGGCTGACACGCGCCCCTGACGGCAAGTCAATCACTGCGGCTTCCTCTGCGCCGACGGGAGCGGTCAGGCAAAGCGCGGCGCAGGCAGCGATCACCACACATGCCGCGCCGCGCCAGTCATTACGACCGGAACGCGCGCAAAAGACTGCTCCGCCCGGATCACGCCCCATGATCACAACGGAATATTGTCATGCTTTTTCCACGGCATCCTCTGCCGCTTGCCGCGCAGCGACGCGAAGGCGCGGCAGACCCGTTTGCGTGTCGTGTGCGGCAGGATCACCTCATCGATAAATCCGCGCTCGGCGGCCTTGAACGGATTGGCGAAGTTCTTTTCATATTCGGCGGCGCGGGCGGCGATGCGCCCGGGATCGCCCAGTTCGCTGCGATACAGGATTTCCGTCGCGCCCTTGGCCCCCATCACTGCGATCTCGGCGGTGGGCCAAGCATAGTTGATGTCGCAGCCAAGATGCTTTGATGACATCACGTCATAGGCCCCGCCATAGGCCTTGCGGGTGATGACGGTGACCTTGGGCACCGTCGCCTCGCCAAAGGCGTACAGCAATTTGGCACCGTGTTTGATGACCCCGCCGAATTCCTGCGCGGTGCCGGGCAGAAACCCGGGCACATCGACAAGCGTCAGCAGCGGAATTTCAAAGGCGTCGCAAAACCGCACGAATCGCGCGGCCTTGCGTGAACTGTCAATGTCCAGACACCCGGCCAGCACCATCGGTTGGTTCGCCACAACCCCCACGGTCGAGCCTTCCAGCCGGACGAAGCCGGTCAGGATATTGCGGGCAAAATCCCGCTGTATTTCATAAAAATCACCCTCATCGGCCAGTTTCTGAATCAATTCCTTCATGTCATAGGGTGTGTTGGCATTGGTCGGGATCAGCGTGTCCAAACTGTGATCGAGGCGCGCCGGGTCATCGAAGAACGGCCTTACCGGTGGTTTCGACTGATTGTTCAGCGGCAAGAAGTCGACCAGACGGCGCACTTCGCTGAGTGCGATCACATCATTGTCGAACGCGCCGTCGGCGACCGAGCTTTTGCGCGTGTGGGTGCTGGCACCGCCCAGTTCCTCGGCCGTCACCACCTCGTTCGTGACGGTTTTCACAACATCGGGACCGGTGACAAACATGTAAGAGCTGTCGCGCACCATGAAGATGAAATCGGTGATCGCCGGTGAATACACCGCGCCGCCGGCACAGGGGCCCATGATGACACTGATCTGCGGCACGACGCCACTGGCCGCGATGTTGCGCTGGAACACCTCGGCATAGCCAGCCAGCGAATCGACGCCCTCTTGAATCCGCGCGCCGCCCGAATCGTTCAGGCCAATCACCGGCGCGCCATTTTGTACGGCCATATCCATGATCTTGCAGATCTTCTGGGCGTGGGTGGCCGACAGTGACCCCCCCAGCACGGTGAAATCCTGACTGAACACATACACTTGGCGCCCGTTTATCGTGCCCCAGCCGGTGACAACACCATCACCCGGCACACGGTCCTGCTCCATCCCGAAATCGGTGCAGCGGTGGGTGACAAACATGTCGAATTCCTCGAAACTGTCGGCGTCGAGCAGCAGTTCGATGCGTTCGCGCGCCGTCAGCTTGCCTTTGGCATGTTGCGCAGTGATGCGCCGCTGCCCACCGCCCAACCGCGCCTCGGCGCGCCGGTCCTCCAACTGTTCCAGGATGTCCTTCATCACGTTCCCCCGCTATTTTCCCAGTCATAGCGTTTCGGCCCACATCGGGAAAGCGGCAACAGGCATATTTGCAAACATACGCTGCAGTAAAACAAGCAAATTGCGTATTTGCGAATATACTGCCACGAGGTCCACGCGTGCGCTCGTAATGCCCGGCTCCGAGAAAGCGCTCAATCTGCATCACCAGATCGAAGGCGCGGGCGAACACCCCGGCGAGATCACCAGGGCCGGTTTCGATCAGCTGTTCCAAGATTGCCTCAACCGCAGTGTCCTGCCGTCTGTCCATTCGCTCTGCTCCATGGTTGGGTTGCACCTCCATGGAATACCGGAATGGGCTCATCGCACCCACCTCGAG
>JAACVA010000258.1 GCA_009992615.1 Rhodobacterales bacterium | reverse complement strand
GTCTGTGAACCTTGTTCCTACAGTGGCCGAGATGGGGCGTCGACGTATCTGTTGATCGTGATCGGTTGTCTTGGGGTCAGGCCTGGGTTCGAGGATCGGGGTGACTTCGTGACCCACGCATGGCGATGACGTTGTCGGTGCCTTGTCCGTTGTTCGTGTCGCAGATGCACACAAACTTGATCCTTGTGCGCTGACCGCTCTGACAGTTGCAACGGTTTCGGCCTGTGGAGATGTCACACTTGCGTTTGTGGCCTGCCGCCTTTCCGGATTTCTGTTCACCCCTGCGCTGCTTTCGGTTAGGTTATCCACATAAAAATGACAAAAAGCGAGAGGCAGATGAGCAGATCCCTTCGCGCCCTGATTCTTTTGGTGTTCGTGGCGAGTTGCGGCAGCCGCGAATATGCGGCGCCGCGCAATTTGGACAACGCTTGTTCGATCGTCGAACAGCGCCCGAAATACTTGGCCGCCATGCGCAAGTCCGAGCGGAAATGGGGCGTTCCCATCGCGGTGCAGATGGCAACGATTTATCAGGAAAGCAAATTCATCGGCAACGCCCGCACGCCGCATCAATATGTTCTGGGGGTGATTCCCATGGGGCGCCAATCCAGCGCCTATGGGTATTCCCAGGCGTTGGATGGCACCTGGGATGAGTACCGTGAACAACAGGGCGCGCGCCGGGCACAGCGCGACGATATTGAAGACGCCACCGATTTCATGGGCTGGTACATGCACGAAACCACCCGGCGTCTGGGTATTTCCAAGACGGATGCGCGAAACCAGTATCTTGCCTATCACGAAGGGCGCACCGGCTTTGCGCGGCAGTCGTATGAGGCAAAGCCCTGGTTGCTGCGGGTGGCCAGCCAGGTGGGCGACCGCGCGGTGCTTTATGATGCCCAGTTGCGCGCCTGTCGCAAGATTTGAGGCGGCGCGCCGGGGTTACCTCTGGCGTTGCCCCACTTCGTAAGGGATGTTGAACAGGGTGGATGACAGGTTGCCGCCTTTCACCATGTCGCCCAGAATAACCGTGGTACGCGCGCCTGACCCATCTGTGATGATCCACTGGCGCAGTTCCACCGGGTTTGCGGTGAACACCAGTTCGATTGAGCCATAGCCTGGATTTTTCGGGTCTTGCGCGACCACGATGGTTTTGGGCCCGTCTTCGCGGTGACCGACCACCATGTTGCGCCGGGCCAGATCGACGTTTTGTTCCAGGATGATGCTGAGCGGCGTACGCGACAACGGGTATTGTTCGGGCTCGGCCTTGTTGGACTTGCCATCGAAAATCGCCACTTGTCCGCCTCCGACCATCACCAAAGTCTGTTCCGGCGGGTTATAGTCGAATCGGCACCGGCCGGGTCGGCGGATATAGATTGTTCCGGTGGCAATGCTGCCGTCATCGTTGATCTGGGTAAAATCCGCAACGGCGGTCTGCAATCCGTTCAGGTAAGCAGAAACTGCACCCAGCGACAATTTGGCAGCATGGGCAGGCCCGGCAAAGGCCCAAGCCGCGGCTGCGGTGCCGGTGACCAGGAAGCGGCGTCGATTCAACATGGGATCCTCGTTTCTGTAGCATTGAACACATATAGGAACAGGGTGGGGCGTACACCACTGTCATGCAATGACAACGCCGCGACATCGGGTTTCAACGGCTCCAAAACCGCAGATCGAGGTGCTGCGGGCAAAGAAACAAAAAACCCGCGGCATATCCGTGCCGCGGGTTTCAAAGCTTAAAGAGGGCCGACTGTGTGGCAGTCTGGACGACACCCCACAGCGGGCTCTGCTATCGCCATACTCACATGGCGGGCAGGATTACCTTGTCGATGACGTGGATCACGCCATTGCTGGCCTCGATGTCGGCGGTGGTGACGGTTGCGTCATTCACCATCACGCCACCTTCGGTCATGATCGTCACGTCGCTGCCCTGTACAGTGGTGGCTGTCATGCCGTTGGTCAGATCGGTTGACATCACTTTACCCGGAACGACGTGATAGGTCAGGATCGAAATCAGTTGATCCTTGTTTTCAGGCAGGAGCAGGTTTTCGACGGTCCCTTCCGGCAGGGCCGCGAAGGCGTCATCGGTGGGGGCGAAAACGGTGAACGGGCCTTCGCCCTTCAGGGTTTCGACCAGACCTGCGGCGCCCAGAGCAGCGGCGAGGGTGGTGAAAGAACCGGCGTCGACGGCGGTGTCAACAATATCCTTGCTGTGTCCGGCAGCAAAGACGGGGGCGGCGAAGGTGGCGGCGGCGGCAAGGGCCACAAAAGTTCTGCGGATCATGTCGTGTCTCCCAAATGTTCATGTCTGCCGTTGTTGGCATTGCAAGGTTTACGCGGTGCTGTGTGTTTGGTTCACACGGATTTTCGTGCAGGTGCGACAGACCGTGCCATTGATACAGTCTGATGGCGCGCTAAGCCCCGCATTGAACCAGTTTCAAATCACGAAAAGTTCAGTGTAGAGCGTCAACCACCTTGTCCTTGACCGACAACCACCTTGGCCGGTTTTGAAGCCGCCGGGGTTGGTGTGTCGTTTGCTTTTTTGGCTCAGGTTTCTCCTTCGGTCTGGTTGTCGTTGTTGGTTGTGATTGAGCAACCTGAAGTCTGGAAATTCTGCCGAGAGGGGGTCAGGCATCCTGGCAATCCACTTGATGCAGGTCTTCGTGTCGGCGGCCCATT
The DNA here is from genome assembly GCA_009992615.1 of Rhodobacterales bacterium. Taxonomy (GTDB): domain Bacteria; phylum Pseudomonadota; class Alphaproteobacteria; order Rhodobacterales; family Rhodobacteraceae; genus Oceaniglobus. The sequence goes on along the minus strand of JAACVA010000258.1, from coordinate 167 downwards.
TGTCGTCGATCTCGACCAGCACGGCACTGAAGAGGCGCAACAGGGCGTCGGCCGCGCTCCAGCGATTGCGGGCAGAACGGCTCCCCTTCGTGCCCGGCGGTCTTGGGCTTGGTGCCATTTGCATAGCCCCGACGCTCGGGCGTGCGCCCGTAATGCCCGGCTCCGAG
>JAACVA010000257.1:2350-2743 GCA_009992615.1 Rhodobacterales bacterium | reverse complement strand
TCCAGCACCCTCTGCAGGATCGCGGCCTCGATCATCACCGGTTTACCTGATTGCTTTTCCACCTCCGCCGCCACTTTTGCGGCCATCAGCGCCGCCACTCTGCTGGGCCAGGTCACCCAAGTGTCGCGTTCCTGCCGCGCCAGGCGAAACACCAGCGCCTCGGCCCGCGCCCGGTCGATCAGCAGGCCCTTCTTCTTCTGGATCGCCAGCTGACGTTCCTGTGCCTGGTAGACGGTCAGCGCGGTGCGGGCTTTGAGATAGGACGAGCTGTCAGCCGGGCCGCTGAACCCGCTGTCGCCGCCCGTGCTGCGCCGCTGCTGGTCCGGATCCGTCATGGTGCCGCGGCGCGCATCCGATGCCGCCGCATTGATCGACCCGTCGCCGTAAACCACC
>JAACVA010000257.1:760-2152 GCA_009992615.1 Rhodobacterales bacterium | reverse complement strand
CCATGACATTCCTTGAAGCCCTGCAAAACGAAGAAACGCGCCGGATGATCGACGCGATCGAGGACATTCGCTGCTCGCTCGACGGCTGCGAAGACGACGAAATCCTGCAGGACTGCTTGGCGGAAGCATGCTTCGCGCTGCACGCCGCCACCGGAATCGACCTCAGCTAAACCAAGGAGACGCCACCATGAACACTCGCAAGAACCGGATCGACCAGATGAACAGCCACGATTATGCGCTCGACGCATTTATGGCCGCAAAGCACGAGATCGACACCATGCTCGCGCGGATCCAGACGCTTAGCGACGACCACTTCGAGACCAACCCCGACGAGATTCACTGGGGGCACGTTGGCACCGTGAGCCACTACGCCAGCCTCCTGCGCCAGATCACCGACAGCGCATTCAAGGAAGGCGAATTCGCGGAGTGATCCTTTCGGGCACCGCGCCAGCCCCGCCATCGCGGGGCTTGGCTCAGTAGAAGGGCCCGCATCCCGCGCACCCTGAGCGAAGGAACACACCAATGTCCGCCTACCAGACACTGCTGCACCAACTGGCACCCGATCTGAACCCTGCCGGGGTCGAAGCATCGATGCGCACGCAATACTTCTCCCTGAACGAGCTGGATATCGCGACCTTCGCGGCGGAGACCAAAATCGCCGCCCACTGCGAGCGACTCTGCCCGGGCATCCTGCGCCACATCGCGGCTCACATGGGTTTTGCGGATGACTTCGCGAAATGGGAGGCCATGAGCCATGTCGCTTGATCCCGCCCAGCGCCATCAGATCGAACAGGACGAGATCACCGCCGCATGGGAGGCCGAGCGTCTGGCCGCCCTCGACGCTGCCATCGCCCTGCTGCGCGAGATCGCCGACCTCGAAACCGACGACGACGGCGACGCGATGCTTGGAGCCGACGAGGACGGTCGCAACAATCTCTTGCAGCGCATTGATGAATTTCTTGCCGATCACGACCAGTAGGAGGACAGACCATGAAGATCACCCGCGAGTTTTGCCCCGCCGATCGCTACATCTACGACTTCGGCTCATGCAGCACAAAGACCGGCTGGGCGCAGGTCGACACGGAGCAGGATGCGTCCTATTTCGGCACTTGGGCCAACCCGGCCAAGCTGATGGTTTTCAACTATTGCGAGGGCGACACCACGCTTTTCGCCGCGGAAAGCGCCGCAGAGTTTGCTGACCACCTGCGCGGCATCGCGGCTTTCGAAGTCAAGCAGGGCCGCGCGACCGCCAAGATAGACCCCGGCTTCAACGGGCCGCTGGCCGAGGCTTTCAAGGCTCTCGGCTTGGCGGACATGCTGCACTGACGCCGCATCGATGCGATGGCAACATGACTACCGCTTATAGCAATGATATTGCTGCGATTTGCCTAC
>JAACVA010000257.1:256-743 GCA_009992615.1 Rhodobacterales bacterium | reverse complement strand
AGCGATGGTGATTACACGAAGCGACGCACACCGCGACGCACCAGACCCGGAGACAAAGCCATGACCACCATCGACATTATCCTGCGGATCAACGACGCCATCCGCAACAACGACCAGCTTGATCTGAGCCGCTTGGCTGACCAGATCGACATGCAACTGATCGAAGACAAGCTTTGCGACGCTTGGCTGGCGCTGATCGAGACCGCATCGGACTCCATCGACGGCGCATTCCGCTGATCATCACGGCCCCGGCGAACAGCCGGGGCTTCATCACCAAGGAGCAAAGATCATGACCATAACCCCAGCACTCACGAACATGCCGGAGGCGGTCTACCGCTGCGACAAGCTTTCGCGCGCCGCGCCGAGCCCGACCAACGAGATATTGATCTCCGGCCACATGACGGCAATGGAAGCTATGAACGAGGCCAACCGCCTGCAGCGCGCGGACCCAGCACACAGCTATGTGGTGGGCTCAGCATGACCGGAC
>JAACVA010000257.1:0-226 GCA_009992615.1 Rhodobacterales bacterium | reverse complement strand
AACTTTCCGACACTCAAGCCATGATCCTGCGCGCCGCCGCCCAGCGGCCCGAGCACATCGCACTGCCGCTGCCCAAAAACCTGCGCGGTGGCGCAGCCGCCAAGGTTGTCGGCGCGATGATCGCCAAGGGCTTTCTCGAACGGCTGGAGGTCTATGCCAACCCTTACCGGGGCGAACCGTTCTGGCTCAGCCCGACCGATGGCCACTTCACGACGCTGGTCGCGAC
>JAACVA010000059.1:7266-15091 GCA_009992615.1 Rhodobacterales bacterium | reverse complement strand
CAGCGTTCGGCAGCGTCATCCTGGGCAATGGTCGCCCCGTCCGACAGCCGCAGGATGCGCGCCGTCTTGCGGGCCAGAAACCGCTTTTCCACCCGGAACGCACCTTCATCGGTTTCGATTTCGGCGGCCACCTCGACCGCGCCACCGGCATAGGGTTGCAGGGATTTCACGGGTTTCGGGCTGCCGCTGTATTTCTCGAAGAACAAGGCGTGCAGTGCGTCGAAAAACGTTGATTTGCCAAATTCATTCGCCTCGGACACCACGGTAATTCCGGGCCCGATACCAGTGATCGAGGCACGCTGGCCGGTGAATTTGCGAACATTCGTCAGATGCAGGGCGTTCAGGCGCATTCAGGACTCCAACGCATAGGCAAACAACTGCGCCAGCGCGGCCTCGGCCACGGCGCGGGTTTCGGGGGGCAGCGCGGGATCGGCTGCTTCGCGCGCCAGGGCTTCGGCGGCGGCGCGCAGGGCCCCTTGCCGGTCGATCGCATCCAGATCTGCGGTGTCATGGGCCAGCGACAGGTCGGTGAAATCGGCGCGGTGCCACAGGAAATCGGGCGCCACCTGTTGCGCCGCCTGTTCCAGCGCCACGCGCGCCAAAGCGGGCGTGCGGCCGGTGACCACCAGATCGAACAGGCTGTACGCCCGCTCGGCCAGGGGGGGCAAGGCGCGGTTGTGGGCGGCGGCGGCATCGTCGGTTTCGGCGAGGTCCAGCAGGGCGCGCCGCCACGCGACCGTGCCGGTGGGCAGGGGGGTGACGGCGGCGGGCGCGCCGGGCGCGGCCAGATCCACAAGCAACGCGCCGGGCGGGGCGGTGTGCCGGAAACTGTCCGCCTCGGGTGCGCCAGAATACCAGGTTTCAGCGCCCAGGCACAGCTGGCCATGCCAATCACCCAGCCCGAGATAGGCCAGGCCAGCGCGCCGCGCGCGATCCACCGGGATGACCGATGATCCACCGTCTTCGCTGCTGTCGAAATCGGTGACCGATCCGTGGGCCAATCCGATGCGCAGCGCGTCGCCCGTGGCGGCCCCGTCGAACCAGTCTGTCAGATCGCGCCCCGGATGCCGTTCGGCCGGTGGCGCGGGCAACAGCACGGCGGCGTCGCCCAACGGGTGCGGCGTGGGCGTCAACAGCACGGTGACATTGGCGGGCGCGTCCTGCACCACCTGGCTCCACAGTTCGGTCGCGTTGGCGTGGTCGTGGTTGCCGGGCATCACCACCCATTGCACATGGTCGGCGGCGGCCATGGCGTTCATCGCCTGGCGGATCACCGCCGGTGCCGGCGTCATCTGATCGAAGGTGTCACCGGCCAACAGGATGTGAGCCGCGCCATGGTCGTGCGCCAGGCCGCCCAGCCGGGTCAGCGCCCCGGCCCGCGCCTGGCGCAGCCGCACACGCACATCTTCGGGAAAGCGGCCAAACGGTTTGCCGAGGTGAAGGTCGGAAGAATGAAGAAACCGGATCATCGTGATCGCCTTGCAAGGCCCGTGTTTCGTCCGGGCGTGACCGCAGTTTTGCCCGCCCGCCTTGCCAGAGGGTTAACACATACCACTTGACTGCAAGGCTAGGGCATGGGCGCGGAATTGCGAAGGGGCAATCGCGCCTGTCTCTGCTGACGGTTCAACCGCGCCAGATGTCCTTGTGGATCATCACATCGGCATTGGGATAGCGTTCGCGGATGGCGCGGCGCAGCGCGGCGCCGATCGCATGGGCCTGTTCCAGGGTCTGCGCGCCGTCCAGTTCGATGTGCAGGTTGACGAAGGTCACGCTGCCCGCCGTGCGGGTTTTCAGGTCGTGAAACCCATAGACACCCGGCCAGCTGCGGGTCATCCGTGCGATCCCTGCGATCATTGCCGGATCGGCGGCGCGGTCCATCAGCGCATGCCAGGCACCGCCGCCGATGCGCAGCGCGCCAACGGCCAGCATTGCCGCCGCGCCCAGAGCAACCACAGAATCAATCTGCCCCAGGCCGAATCGCGCCGAAGCCCAAAGCGACAGTATTGCGCCGAGGTTCGGGATCAGGTCGGCAAGATAGTGCAGCCGGTCGGCCATCACCACACGGTTGCCGGTCTGCGCCGCGACCCGTGCCTGGTACATCACCAACGCCCCCGTCAGCACGATCGACAGCAACATCACCGCCATCCCCGCGCCTTCCGACACCAGCGGCGCGGGATGCCCCAGCCAAAGCCGCACCCCCGCTGCCGCGGCGATGACCCCGGCAGAGATCAGGATGAACACCGATTGACCCAGGGCCGCCAGATCCTCGGCTGAGGTGTGGCCGAAAGCGTGGTCTTCATCGGGCGGGCGCGCGGCATAGGTCACGGCGGCCAGCCCGCCAAGGGCGATCATCAGATCCACCCCCGAATCGGCCAACGATGCCGCCACCGACAGCGCGCCTGTCTGGGCAAAGGCCCACAGCTTGGCCAGCACCAGCACCGCGGCGACACTGACCGAGGCCAGGATCGCAGACTGGTTCAAACGCTTGGTCTGGGTTGGGGTGCGGGTCATGCGGCCGTGCTACAGCGTTGCGGAAAATATGCGGAACATGCCTTGCCGGATTTCATGTTCCAGCGCAGCCAGAGGCGCCGAACCTTCGGTTCAAGCTCATTGCGCAATTCTCTAGCGCTTGCACCGCTGCCGTGCAAGCGCGTCGGTCACTGCCAGGTTTCCTCGGGCGCGACCCCCCACAATGCGGCCTTGCGCACCCAGCCCTTGTATCCATCGATGCGGATCCGGCACCAGTCCGGCGCACATTCCGACAGCCGTGCCACCACGCCCTTTTCCACGATGGCCACGACATTTGCGTTCGGGTCCGGCCGGGACAGCACATTCACCTGATCGGCTTCGATCAGCGCCGTGCGTGCCCCCGACAACAGCGAATAATGCACCCATCCGCCTGCACCGTCATGGTCGCGCACCTGGCGCCAGTGGCCGAATTCATTGGTGATCTGCAACGGCAGATCCTTGCGCTTGTACACCCAGTCGATCCGATGGCTCAGCGACGGACCGCGCCGCACGTTGCCCTCGACCGCCTTCATCGACACGAAGCGCGGGATCGGCAGCTGTGTCACCTGGCCCTTGCGGTCTTGCGCATCGGCGCTGTTCACGGCCCCGCCCATTGTCATCAGCATCACCAGAGCGCCACCCACGGCCACCCTGAAACCTGTTTGTTTGCTTGTCATTTGCCCTGTGCCACTTTGTGATTGCTGCCCAATTGCCGGTTTTCGGCGCCGGGGTCTGTCAGGCGCCCTTGTGCCTTGCCCCGTTCCTTGCCACTTTGCCCCAAGCCGAGGCCGATGGAAAGTTTGGGAGTGTCCGCCATGCCAGCTCAGCGTCTGAGTGTTGTTGTAACGCGACGGTTGCCCGAAGTGGTGGAAACCCGGATGAGCGAATTGTTCAATGTTCGCCTGCGCACCGAAGACGCGCCGATGACCCGAGACGAGTTGGTCAGCGCCGTGCGCGAGGCCGATGTTCTGGTGCCCACCATCACCGATCAGATTGACGCGGCGCTGTTGGCCCAGGCGGGTGAGCGGTTGAAACTTATCGCGCTTTACGGCGCGGGGGTTGATCGGCTGGATGTGGCGACGGCGCGACAGCGGGGAATTCTGGTGTCGAACACGCCCGGCGTGGTGACGGATGATACGGCAGACATGACGCTGGCGCTGATCCTTGCAGTCACCCGGCGGATTCCCGAAGGGCTGGCTGCGATGCAGTCGGGCAACTGGGCGGGCTGGGCCCCCACGGCATTTCTGGGGGGGCGGCTGTCGGGGCGGCGTCTGGGCATTCTGGGGATGGGGCGGATCGGCCAGGCGGTGGCGCGGCGCGCGGCGGCCTTCGGGATGCAGGTGCATTATCACAACCGCAAACGGCTGCGCCCCGAAATCGAACAGTCGCTGGACGCCACCTATTGGGACAGTCTGGACCAGATGGTCAGCCGAATGGACATCATCAGCATAAACTGCCCCCATACGCCCAGCACGTTCCATCTGATGAACGCACGGCGGCTGAAGCTGATGAAACCCAGCGCGGTGATCGTGAATACCTCACGCGGCGAGGTGATTGATGAAAACGCCCTGACGCGCGGGTTGCGCGCCGGTGAAATCGCCGGTGCCGGTCTGGATGTGTTCGAGCGTGGCCATGAAATCAACCCGCGGCTGCGCCAACTGCCCAATGTCGTGCTGTTGCCCCATATGGGCAGCGCCACCCTGGAAGGGCGGATCGAGATGGGGGAAAAGGTGATCATCAACATCAAGACCTTCGCCGATGGCCACCGCCCCCCCGATCAGGTGGTTCCGTCGATGTTGTGATCGGGAAAGGCGGCGGGCACGTCGTCAAACCCGTGATGTCGCGTCAATCGGTCGGTCACATCACTGACCCAGACCAGCAGGCCCGACACCTCGCCGCTGGGCAGGTGCCAGGGGCGCATTGTACACTGCATCACCCGCGCGCCAAGGCACGGCACGTCCAGCGTATAGTAATAGGTGGACGAACGGCCGGACATCGCCGATTGCATATGCCAGCGGCTGCGCCCCAGATACCGCTCGGCCCCGATCAGATCGGCCATGTGCAGGTTGTCGAACCGTGACCGGCTGCAACAATGGAACTCAAGATTGCCCCGGCTGGTGCACCGGTGCCGGAAATCCCGGTCCAGAAGCGATACGCGCGACGGCTGTTCGATGATCCGGGGCGCGGCCTGCGCAAGGGTGACGCCGCGCCGCATAAGACGGTCCAGCACCTCATGTGGCTGGGTCGAGCGGGATTGGCACGGCCCATCCGAGAGCAATTCATTGCCGCACCGCGCGATCAGATCCATAGCGATTGCCAGATCACGCTTGCTGCGGCTGCGGCGGGCACGGTGCAGGAAGAACTCAACCTTGGTGCGCAGTTGGTCGGTGCTCTCAGGATCGTGACGTTCGATACTGTCCATCAACGCAGCCAATCGGCGTGTCAGCGCGACACGTGTTTCCAACGTGACGTCCCGCACCAAGGACTGGGCCAGTCGGGCCTGTACCAGGTTGAAATCAGCGATCAGTCGTAAAAGTCGCATACTTTTATTCTGCCAGCCCCCGCAGCAATTTGCATCACCGGATTGTAAAGAAATGGCTGTGTTGCCGCAAGGTAAGGTAATGGAACCAAACGCACGTTGCAGTGTTGAAAAAAAGAATTAACGCAAACAGGAGTGAGAAAATGAATTGGGATCAAATCGAAGGCAACTGGAAAATGTTCAAAGGCAAGATTCAATCCAAGTGGGGGGATCTGACCGATGATGATCTGGATGTTGCCGAGGGCAACCGCGAACAACTGGAAGGCAAGATTCAGGAACGCTATGGCAAGACCAAGGAAGAAGCCCGCAAGGAAGTGGACAAATTTCTTGAAGACAACTGATCGGTTTCTGGCCTGACATGGCCCGGATCGCCGCGTCTTGCGGGCAAGCTGGCGAAAAAGTCCGCCGCGCTGCCTGCGGGATGACGGCAAACAGGTTCAGCCGCGCCACCCGTTGGCGCGGCTTTTGTGTGCCGCGTCGGTTTTGGGCCAAACTGCGTCGGACCACGCGCAACGCAACCTTGTGCGTTTGCCACAGTGATCGCATCCACCCCCGGCAGGATTCGGCCCATGAAAACCCACGTCAAGGCTCTGGTCGTCGGCGGCGGTGCTGTCGGCACCGCGATCGCGTATCACCTGGCACGGGCGGGCTGGGCCGATGTGATGCTGCTGGAGCGCGACGAGCTGACCAGCGGATCAACCTGGCATGCGGCGGGGTTGTTACCCTATTTCAACATGTCCTATGCGACCACCCACATTCACGATTATTCCATCAATTTCTACAAGACGCTTGAGGCGGAAACAGGCCTGAATGCGGGTTTTTCCGTGGTCGGCAATCTGCGCATGGCGCAAACCCGGGCGCGGATGGATGAATACGCGCTGTACGCCGCCACCGCCGAAACCTGCGCCGTGCCGTTCGACTGGATGACCCCGGCCGAGATCAAACAGCGTTGGCCGCTGATCCGCACCGATGATTTGCAAGGTGCGCTGTACCACCCCACCGATGGCTATATAAACCCGGCCGATGTGACGATGGCGATGGCCAAGGGGGCGCGGCAGCGGGGCGTCAGAATCGAACGCAAATGGCAGGTGGATGGATACGTCTGGACCGGCGATCACTGGGATGTCATTTGCACCCGGATGTTGGAAAAGGGCGGTAATTTGGTGGCGTCGGACGAACGGCTGGTCATTCACGCCGAACATGTCGTCACCGCCACCGGCAACCATGCACAACGCACGGCGGCCTTGTTGGGCCTGAGAATTCCTGCGATCCCCGTTGAACATCAGTTCATCGTGATGGAGCAAGACCCTGCATTGGTCGCGTTCCGCAAAACCCAGCCCGAACATCCGGTGATCCGCGATGCCGATGCGCAATCCTATGTGCGCGAAGAACGCGGCGGCTGGATTCTGGGCGTGTATGAAAAGAACGCCCCGGCGCGGTTTCAATATGGCGTGCCCGACAGTTTCCGCGCCGATCTGTTCCCGCTCGATCTCGAGCGGATCGAGGCGCAATATCTGGCGATGATCCACCGCATCCCGTCCTGCGAAACCTGCGGTCTGAAGGACGATTTCAACGGCCCGATCTGTTACACCCCCGATGGCAACCCGCTGATCGGGCCGGCGCCGGGGCTGCGCAACATGTGGCTTGCCGAAGGGTTTTCATTCGGCATCACGGCGGCGGGGGGCGCGGGGCATTACCTGGCGCAACAGATGGTGAACGGCGAGGCCGAGATCGACATGGCGTCGCTTGACCCGAAACGGTTCGGATCTTGGATGACCACCGAATATGCCATGACCAAGAACAAAGAGGCGTATGAGCACGTCTACATCCTGCATCACCCGGATGAAGACCGCCCCGCCGCCCGGCCCCTGAGAACCGCCCCCTGTTACGACAGGATGGCGGCGCGAGGCGCGCAATTCGGTCAGGTGAACGGCTGGGAACGGCCCAATTATTTCGCGCCCAAAGGGTTCAACGACCACGAGTCGCGCAGTTTTCGACGCGGCGGCTGGTGGCAATTTGCGGTGGACGAGGCCCGGGCGATCCGCAACGGCGCGGGCCTGATCGATGCCACTGCCTTTGCCAAACACAGCCTGCGTGGACCCGGCGCCGCTGCCTTTCTCGACTGGTTCACCACAAATACCTTGCCCCGCGTCGGGCGAATCACCCTGACCTATGCGCTGACCGCCCAAGGCACGACGCGCAGCGAATACACCATTCTGCGCAGCGCCGAGGATGCCTTTACTCTGATTTCTGCCGGCGCATGGCAGGCCTATGACAGTGATTATCTGACCAAGGCGGTTGCAGACAGACAGGCCGATTTCGGGCCGATACAACTGTGCGATGTGACAGCGCAGTTTGGGGTCTTCGCCTTGGCCGGGCCGCGCAGCCGCGATGTTCTTTCGTCGCTGATCCGCGACCCGCACCCCGAGACGGCGCTGGGCAACAAGGCGTTTCCATGGCTGTCGGCCAGGCGGATCGAATTGGGCATGTGCCCGGTCAATGCGATTCGCGTGGCCTATACCGGCGAATTGGGGTGGGAATTGCACCACCCGATCGAGATGCAGAATTACCTGTTCGACCAGATCATGCAGGCGGGCGAACCCCATGGGCTGAAACTGGTCGGGGCGCGGGCGCAAAACTGGCTGCGGCAGGAAAAATCATACCGCGCCTTTGGCAATGAACTGGGCCGGGATGCCACGCCGCTTGAGGCCGGGCTGGACCGGTTCGTCGGCCTGACCAAGGATTTCCACGGCAAACAGGCGATGCTCGACAAAGGCA
>JAACVA010000059.1:0-7236 GCA_009992615.1 Rhodobacterales bacterium | reverse complement strand
ATGGCCCCGCCGATGCCGACCCCTGGGGGCGCGAGGCGCTTTATCATGGCACTGATCGCGTTGGTCGGCTGACTTCGGGGGGGTATTCCGTGGTGTTCGGCAAAAGCATCGCCTTGGGATATGTGCGCCCCGATCTGGCGGTGTCGGGTACGGTGTTGCAGGTCCGGATGGAACGTCAGTTGTGGACCGCCACCGTCACCGAGGACAGCCCCCATGATCCGCAAAACACCCGCATCCGCGTAGACGGATAGGCGGGGCGCAATGCCCCGCCGCGATTGTTACAGGCTTGCGTCCAGCGCGGCGATCACCGCTTGGCCCATTTCCACCGTGGTGGCCGGTGTGCCGTCGCCCGCCTGCATCAGATCGGCGGTGCGCACACCATCGGCCAGCACCTTTTCGACGGCCTGTTCCAGGCGAGTCGCCTCGTCGCCCTGATCGAAGGAATACCGCAGCGCCATTGCAAAGCTCAGGATGCTGGCGCAGGGGTTGGCCTTGCCCGTGCCCGCAATGTCGGGGGCCGAGCCGTGCACCGGTTCATACAGCGCCTTGGGCCGCCCATTTTCCATCGGCGAGCCGAGCGAGGCCGAGGGCAACATCCCAAGGCTGCCGGTCAGCATCGCGGCCAGATCCGACAGCATGTCACCGAACAGGTTGTCGGTGACGATTACGTCAAACTGTTTCGGCCAGCGGGTCAGCTGCATCGCGCCGGCGTCGGCGTACATGTGCGACAGCTCGACATCGGGGTATTCAGCGTCGTGAATTTCGGTCACCACGTCGCGCCACAGCACGCCGGATTCCATCACGTTGGCCTTTTCCATCGAACACACCTTGTTCGACCGCTTGCGCGCCAATTCAAACGCCGAACGCGCCACGCGGGCGATTTCGGATTCGGTATAGCGCTGGGTGTTCAGGCCCACCCGCTCGTTGCCATCCTTGAACACGCCGCGCGGTTCACCGAAATAGATGCCACTGGTCAGTTCACGCACGATCATGATGTCGAGGCCCGACACGATTTCTTTCTTCATCGACGAAAAATCGGCCAGAGCATCAAAACACTGGGCCGGGCGCAGGTTGGCGTACAGGTCCATCTCCTTGCGCAGGCGCAGCAGGCCGCGTTCAGGCTTCACGCTGAAGTCCAGCTTGTCGTATTTCGGCCCGCCCACGGCACCCAGCAGCACGGCGTCAACCTGTTGTGCCTTTGCCATCGTTTCGTCGGTCAGCGGGGTGCCATGGGCATCATAGGCCGCGCCGCCCACCAGATCCTCGGACACATCAAAGGTCAGACCCCGGTTCGCGCCGAACCAGTCGATGACCTTGCGCACTTCGGCCATCACTTCTGGGCCGATCCCGTCGCCGGGCAGGATGAGGAGAGAGGGGTTGGACATCGCGTGGCTCCTTGCAATTCGTTGCCGGTGGCCTAGCGCGCGCCGTGACAGGGGTCAAGCTGACACGCTGGTCCGGTCAATCTCAACCGCCAAGCGCCAGATCGACCCAGACAAGGCGATGGCGCGATGCGCCGGTGCCGCCGTCGCCCAGCAAGGCCGCCAAAGGATCACCCGGTTCCGGCCAGAACACGCCCGCCCTCTGCACGCGCCAGTGGGCCGACGGCAGGATGTAATCCACCCGCAGATTGCCCGGATCACCTTCGCGGGCATCGGGCCAGTCGACGGTGTCAAGGGCAGGATCGCCGCGGTGGTGCGCGTTCACCCCGCCATCGCGCAGCGCGGCCAGCGGCGCACCGGCGCTTTTGGGCTGCGGGTCTTGCAACCGCGAATCGCCCAACAGCAGGGTCAGGGCATCGGGCCGCCCGTCGCCATCCACCGGGTCAAGGTTGGCATCGCCAACAATCACGAAGGGGCTGTCGGGCGGTGCGGTTTCAAGCGCACCGTCAAGATAACGCAGCCAGAACGCCGCTTCGTCATGGTTGCGCCGGCCGTTGCGGTCTTCGGGGCCGTCGAACACCGGGGGCGTGGCGTGCCATGTCAGCAGATGAAGCGCGGTGCCATCCGGCAGGCGCAGCGCGACATCCCAGTGGGCAACCGACGCCAGCCGCTGAACCGACAGGCCGGGGCTGTCGCGGGGCGGTATGGCGCCGGGCAGATCGCGCCACAACAGGCCGCTGAAATCGCGGCTGGCCGCTGTGTCGATCGGCAGGGCCGACAGCACCGCCATACCGCCCTGACCGGCAAACCGGCCAAAGCCCTGGGCATCGCGCGGCTCGCCCAGACGGCCGTTGCCGTCCATGTCCTGGCCGGTGGCCCTGCCAGTGTTGGGTCGCAGGGCAAAGTGATGGGGCAGGGGATGCCCCGCCGCGCCAATCAGGCCGGCCAGAGCGCTCAGCGCCAGACCGTCGTAATCGTAATCGACGCCTTGCAGCACCAGAACATCGGGGGCGACCCTTGCGATGATCCCGGCCACCAGTGCCGCCTGTTCGTCGCCCTTACGCAGATCGCGCAGCAACAGGCCCGGCCCCGCGCGCGACAATTCGACGTTGAAGGTGGCAATACGCAGGGTTTCGGCCCGGGCCGGTGCGGCCAACCCCATGGCCAGTGCACAGCCAACGATCAGACAGGCAGAAGGCCGACGTCGCTGATCGTGGTCTGCTTGCGCTTTTGCGTAATCATTTGGGCGATCCGCGCCATGGCAATGCCGCGCATCAGCAGAGAGGCGGGAAAGAAGGCCCAAGCGGTCACCGTCCAGATAAGGGTTTGCGGGCTGGCGTGAGAGACCGCGCCGAGCAGGTTTGGCGCCGAGGATACCACCGAAGGCATGAGAAAAGGCAGCAGAATTCCCAGAACGATGTTGATCGACGCGTCGCGCCGCAGCCGCGACACAACCTCGCCCCCCGCTGTTGGGTCGAAGGTGGGCAGGTTGGTCCAGACATTGAAGCTGCCGTTTTGCAGCGGCCAGCCGCTCCGCCAGACGGCGACGCCGAACACCGCCAGCGAGATCATTGAAATCAGATAGGCAAGGCAGGCCAGTGCGCGCAGCACGTCCAACTGGGCCAAAGGCGCGTCTTCGGGCAACATGAGAACCACAAGACGCACGGGGCTGTACGCAAAATCGAACACGCGGGCGAACAGGTTGCCGACAGACTGGATGAACTCGGCCAGAAGCGTCGGGCTGGTCTGGCCCTTCATGACGACCGACAACAGGAAAACCGTCAGAAACAGGCTGGTGAACCGGATCCGGTTGAACGGTGGCGCTTCGCGGAATTCAAACAGGCATGGATAGGCTGAGTTGTATTCTAACACCGTCAGCACGCCCGCGGACAGCGCCAGCAGCATCACCACCTGCGCCGTGTCAGGCGACACACCGGGCAGCAACAGCGCCGGCGTCGTTATCAGCAGCGCCACCAGGAACCCCCTGAGACAAGCGCCCAAAAGCCGCGAAATCACTGCCATTTACCCTCAACCTGGACGGATGCGATGCGATGCCGCGCCCTTGTTCCAAACTGTTGTGCCACTTTGTGGCGGTCTGCCTCAATCTTGCCCAAGTTTTGCCCACTTTCACGTCGCTTCTCAACGTCTTGTTAAACATGACGAAAACTTTGGGTCTTTTGAGGGTGCAACTGGTGCGTCTTTGCATCAATGTTTCGATAAAAAAAAGGCAGCCCTCGGGGCTGCCTCAAGATGTTGTGGATGCGCCCGAACCGGGCACAAACGGTCAGACCCAAGGGCGGCTTTGTGCGGCCTTGGCTTCGAACGCGTCGATCGAGGCGGCTTTTTCCAACGTCAGGCCGATGTCATCCAACCCGTTCATCAGGCAATGTTTGCGGAAGGACTCAACCTCAAAGCGGATCTGTTCGCCGTCCGACGTGGTGATGACCTGATTTTCCAGATCCACGGTGATGCGGGCGTTTTCGCCCTTTTCCGCGTCCTTCATCAGGATATCCACCTGGTCTTGCGGCAGAGGGATCGGCAGGATGCCGTTCTTGAAACAGTTGTTGAAGAAGATGTCGGCAAAGCTGGGCGCGATGACGCAGCGGATGCCGAAATCCTTGATCGCCCAGGGGGCATGTTCGCGCGACGATCCGCAGCCGAAATTTTCACCGGCAATCAGGATTTCCGCATTGCGATAGGCCGGTTTGTTCAGCACGAAATCGGGCCGTTCATTGCGGTCGTCATCATAACGCATCTCGTCGAACAGATTCACCCCCAGGCCGGTGCGCTTGATCGTTTTCAGAAAGTTCTTGGGGATGATCATGTCGGTGTCGATGTTGATCATGTCCATTGGCGCCGCAACGCCGGTCAGCTTTTCGAATTTTTCCATAATGTACTTCCTGGTTTAGGGTTGGGCGGCGTGTTGGTCTTGACGGCGCATGAAGTCCGCGAACAGCGGGACGGTGAACGCAAGATAGCCGTGCTCGGCACTATAGATCATGCCCTTGTGAATGATGCTTGCCCGGCTGGGGCCAAGGGAACGGGTACTTCGGTTCATGGCCTTGGCGATGTCGGCAATAGGATATGGGCCGTCGCCCAATTTTGCCATAGCGGCAACAAAACTGGTTTCTGCCCGTGTCAGCCGGTCCATGCGCACCTTGAAGAAACCTTCGTCCAGCGAGGCAAGAACGGGTTCATAGGCAATATCCACATCGTTCAGCACAATCATCGGATCGTTTGAAACGTCCCATGCCTTTGAGCCCCATTCCTGAATGAAGAACGGATAACCGCCTGTGATGTTTACGATTTTCTGAACCGCATCGTCGGCAATCTGCGCGCCTTCGTTTTCGATGGGGCGCTGGATGGCAATAGACGCGGCTTCGCCGTCCAATGGGCCGATAGAGGGATAGGTAAAAAGCCGCTCGGCATAGGATTTCGCTTCACCGGCAAGACGCGCCACCTGGGGCAACCCTGCCCCTGCGAAAACGATGGGATAATCCGATTGCGAGACCCGGTGCAACGAAACGATCAGCGCCGAAAGATCAGTGGGCGACAAATACTGCACCTCATCAATCAACAAAAGCCATCCTCGCCCTGCGGCCTTGGCGGCTTGGCCAAGGGTCTCGAACAGATCCGGCAAATCGAACTGGATATCACCGCTGTCGGCCAGCCCCGGTTCAGGGCCTGTCGCCCCTTCGATGCCGACGCCGATGCCACCGGCCTCAATCTTAAATGCTGAAGCAAAGTTTTGCAGGCCGCGCAAACCTTTGGTTGCGATATGCTTTGCCGCCACCACGCCGGACAAGGATCGCATCGCCTTACGCATTTCGGGAACGATCAGGCGGGCGAGGTTTGCATCTTCGGGGGCCTCGATCCGCGAAACCAACAGCCCTTCGTCCGCGCCGATTTTGCGAAACTCGTTCAAAAGCACGGTCTTGCCCGTTCCACGCAGCCCCAACAACATCATGGGCCGGGCGTGGCGGTTCAGCATGGCGCGGCGGCAAATCGTGGTTGCGGCCTCAATGATATCGTCACGGCCTGCCAATTCTGGCGGTCGCCGCCCCGCGCTGGGCGCGAAGGGGTTTCTCACTGGGTCCACGATGTTACTCCGACTAGGATAACCTAGCATAGTATACGGAAATTCCCTATACTATGCTAGGTATCGATAGGTTTTACATCATTTCCCGCACATCGGTCAGGTGGCCGGTCACTGCCGCCGCCGCCGCCATGGCCGGGCTCATCAGGTGGGTGCGGCCGCCGCGGCCCTGCCGGCCTTCGAAATTGCGGTTCGACGTGGCGGCGCAGCGCTCGCCGGGTTCCAACTGATCGGGGTTCATCGCCAGGCACATCGAGCACCCCGCAAGGCGCCATTCAAACCCGGCGTCGATGAACACCTGGGCGATGCCCTCTTCCTCGGCCTGGGCGCGCACGAGGCCCGAACCGGGCACCACCATGGCGCGCATCCCCTCGGCGATCTTCTTGCCCTTCAGGATGGCGGCGGCGGCGCGCAGATCCTCGATGCGGCCGTTGGTGCACGACCCGATGAACACGGTGTCGATCTTGATCTGGTTCAACGGCGTGCCCGCCGTCAGACCCATGTATTCCAGCGACCGCTTGGCCGCGTCCACCTTGCCGCCCTTGAAATCCTCGGGGGCAGGCACGGATGCGGTGATCGGCAGAACGTCCTCGGGCGAGGTGCCCCAGGTGACCACCGGCGCGATGTCTTCGCCGCGGATCGTGATCACCTTGTCCCAATGGGCGTCGTCATCGCTGTACAGGGTTTTCCACCAGGCCAGCGCCGCCTCCCACTGGGTGCCTTTCGGGGCGTGGGGGCGGCCCATGCAATAGGCGAATGTCTTTTCATCCGGCGCGATCAGACCGGCCCGCGCGCCGCCCTCGATGGCCATGTTGCAGACGGTCATCCGGCCTTCCATGCTCAGGTCGCGAATCGCCTCGCCGCAGTATTCGATGACATAGCCGGTGCCGCCGGCGGTGCCGGTCTTGCCGATCACCGACAGGGTGATGTCCTTGGCGGTGACGCCCGGCGCCAGCTTGCCGGTGATTTCCACCTTCATGTTCTTGGATTTCTTCGAGATCAGCGTCTGGGTGGCCAGCACATGCTCAACCTCACTAGTGCCGATTCCGTGGGCCAGCGCGCCAAAGGCCCCATGGGTGGCGGTGTGCGAATCGCCGCAGACCACGGTCATGCCCGGCAGGGTCCAGCCCTGTTCGGGGCCGACGATGTGCACGATCCCCTGACGGATGTCGGACACCGGGTAATAATGTACGCCGAAATCGCGGGCGTTCTTGTCCAGCGCATCGACCTGGATGCGCGACTCGTCGTTGTCGATATGCACGTCCCGGCCCGGCGTGGTGGGCACGTTGTGATCGGGCACGGCAATTGTCTTGTCCGGGGCGTGCACGGTGCGGCCTGCCATGCGCAGACCTTCGAAGGCCTGGGGGCTGGTCACTTCGTGCACCAGATGGCGGTCGATATACAGCAGGCAGGTGCCATCCTCGGCCTCGTGGGCGATGTGGGCATCCCAGATCTTGTCATACAGTGTCTTGGAGGACATGTGCGTGTCTTTCGGTGTTGGGTAATATTGGGGAGGATCGGGTTTGGAAAAGGCAATGCCGCCCGCTCAGAGGCTGGCCAGCACCGTCAGCGATGCGCCGAAAAACCGCCAGGGCAGGCGCGCGCGATCATCCATGTCGAAAACCTGTGTCATATGCGAAGGGATACAATGGGCAAGGTTGTGTCGCAAGATGATTAGGCGCGCGGTGCCGCTGCACGGCGCAGCCGGTCGTTGATCGCCGCACCCAGGCCGGTGTCGGGAATGGGCGATACGGCGAT
>JAACVA010000025.1 GCA_009992615.1 Rhodobacterales bacterium | reverse complement strand
TGGGCCAGGGTTTGTTCCAGAAGGTGGCGCAGGTGGCGGCGGCACGGTTTGGTGTCGATGTTTCAATGGTGAAGATCACCGCCACGGATACCGGCAAGGTGCCCAACACATCCGCCACCGCGGCCTCGTCGGGCAGCGATCTGAACGGCATGGCTGTGCAGGTCGCCTGTGACACGATCCGCGACCGTATGACAGTGTTTCTGGCCGGGTTGCACCAGTGCGCGCCCGACAGCGTGGTGTTTTCCAGCGGCTTGGTGCAGGCGGGTGGCGAGGTGTATTCCTTCGCACAGGCGGCGGCGCTGTGTTATCAGAACCGTATTTCGCTGTCGTCGACCGGGTTCTATGCCACGCCTGACCTTTCCTGGGACAGGATCATCGGGCGGGGCGTGCCGTTTTACTACTTTGCCTATGGTGCGGCGGTGACCGAAGTGGTGATCGACACCCTGACCGGGGAAAACCGCATTCTGCGGGCCGATCTGCTGCATGATGCGGGGGCCTCGCTGAACCCTGCGCTGGACATAGGCCAGATCGAGGGGGGCTATGTGCAGGGCGCCGGTTGGCTGACCACCGAGGAACTGGTGTGGGACGACACGGGGCGGCTGCGCACCCATGCGCCGAGCACCTACAAGATCCCGGCGTTTTCCGACCGCCCCGAGGTGTTCAATGTGGCACTGTGGGACCAGCCGAACCGTGCCGCGACGGTATACCGGTCAAAAGCGGTGGGCGAGCCACCCCTGATGCTGGGCATTTCGGCCCTGATGGCACTGAGCGATGCTGTGGCTGCGTGTGGCTGTGGCGACCTCTATCCGGCGCTGGATGCCCCCGCCACCGCCGAGCGGGTATTACAGGCCGTACAGCGAGTGCAGGGGTGAGCTTTGATCTGACCGCGATGCGCAGGCTGGTGGCGGCCCACGGGCGTGTGGTGCGCATTGTCGTGACCGACGTACAGGGATCGGCCCCGCGCGAAGCGGGGGCGGCGGTGATCGTCTGGCCCGGCGGGCAGGCGGGCACCATCGGCGGCGGCGCGTTGGAACATGAGGCGGTGCGCAGGGCCTTGACCCTGAGTGCGGACCGGGTTGAACGGATCGCCCTTGGGCCAGCGCTGGGACAGTGCTGTGGCGGGGCGGTGACGCTGTTGTCCGAAGTGTGGACTGCGGCGCGGCTGGACAGGGTGACCGGCGATCTGGCGGCGCGGGGGCCCGGTGACATGCCCCTGCCCGTGCGCCGTCTGGTTGCGGCGGCGCGGGAGGGCGCGGCGGTGGCCCCGCAATGGGTGCAAGGCTGGATGGTGGAGCCGCTGGTGCCTGTCGCCCGGCCGCTGTGGATTTACGGTGCCGGGCATGTGGGGCGGGCGCTGGTCGGCGTGTTGGCCCCCCTGCCGCAGGTCGCCCTCACCTGGGTGGATACGGCGGCGGATCGGTTTCCGGCGGTGCCCGAGGCGGTGACACAACTGGTGGCCACCAACCCCGCCGATTTGGTGCGCCATGCGCCGCCCGACGCCGAACACCTGATCCTGACCTATTCCCACGCGCTGGACCTTGAGCTGTGCCACCGGTTGCTGGCCCATGGGTTCGCCTGGGCGGGGCTGATCGGGTCGGCCACCAAATGGGCGCGATTCCGCAACCGCCTGGTCGCCTTGGGCCACAGAGATGCCCAGATTGCGCGCATCTGCTGCCCAATCGGGCAACCAACCCTCGGAAAACACCCCCAAGCCATTGCGATCGGTGTGGCGGCGGCGCTATTGTCGCAGGCAACGGCAACCATTGCGGCGAGGAACAGCGCTTGAATGACACCGCACCGCTGCTGCGGATCGAGGGGCTGACCAAGTCCTATCCCGGGGTTGTCGCCAACGCCGACGTGGGGTTTTCTGTGCGACCGGGGCGGATCCATGCCCTGCTGGGGGAAAATGGCGCGGGAAAATCGACGCTGGTCAAAATGATCTATGGTCTTGTGCGGCCCGACAGCGGGGCGATGCACATGAATGGCGCGCCCTATGCCCCCGCCAGCCCGAATGCGGCGCGGGCGGCCGGGGTGGCGATGGTGTTTCAACATTTTTCGCTGTTCGATGCCCTGGATGTTGCCGAAAACATTGCCCTCGGCATGGAAAACCCGCCGCCGCGCCGCGCCTTGGCCGCGCGCATCCGCACCGTCAGCCACGAGTATGGCCTGCCGCTGGATCCAACCCGCCAGGTGGGCGAGCTGAGCGCCGGTGAACGGCAACGCATCGAAATCCTGCGCTGCCTGTTGCAAAATCCCGGCCTGCTGATCATGGACGAACCGACCAGCGTTCTGACCCCCCAGGAGGTGACGATCCTGTTTCGCACCCTGCGGCAACTGGCGGCCGAAGGCACTGCGATCCTGTATATCTCGCACAAGCTGGAAGAAATCCGCGCACTGTGTGATGGCGCAACGATCCTGCGGTTGGGACGGGTGGTGGCCAATTGCGACCCGCGTGAAAAATCGGCACGCGACCTCGCCGAACTGATGGTCGGACAGACCTTGCAAAGCCCCAGCCGCGCGGCGCGGCCCACGGGCAAGGTGGCTCTGTCAGTCAGGGGACTGTCCCTCGCCGCACCCCATACCTTCGGGACGGCGCTGAAGCGCATCACCTTTGATCTGAAGGCCGGCGAGGTACTGGGCATCGGCGGGGTGGCGGGCAACGGCCAGGATGAGCTGTTGGCGGCCCTTTCGGGCGAAGCGTTGGCGCCTGCGGCATCGATCATGCTGAACGGCGCGCCGGTTGGCCATCTCGGCCCCAACGCCCGGCGCGCCCTGGGACTGTTGGCCGCACCGGAAGACCGGCTGGGCCATGCGGCGGCCCCAGACATGAGCCTGACGGAAAACGCCATGCTGACCGGAGCAGGGCGCATGGGCCTGAGCCACAAGGGGTTTCTGGATTGGCCCAAGGCGCGCAACTTTGCAGATGCGATCATCGCAGCCTTTGATGTGCGCACACCGGGGCCGATCAGCACGGCGCGGTCACTGTCGGGAGGCAACTTGCAAAAATTCGTCATCGGGCGGGAAATATTGCAGGATCCAACCGTTTTTGTGGTGAACCAACCCACCTGGGGCGTCGATGCCAGCGCCGCCGCCGCAATCCGCCAGGCATTGCTGGATCTGGCTGCCAAGGGTGCGGCGGTGATCGCAATCTCTCAGGATCTGGACGAATTGATGGAGATTTCCGACCGTTTCTGCGCCGTAAATGAAGGCCGCCTGTCCGCCGTCCGCCCGGCCCACGGGCTGAGCGTTGACGACATCGGGCTGATGCTGGGCGGCGCCCACGATATGGAGATGCGCCATGAGACGGCCTGAGACCCAAGCTTTCAATGCCTCCGGCAGAGGTATTTTCAGCAAGAAAGAAGGGCGCGGCGGCCTGTTTCTTTCTTGCCCGAAATACCTCCGCCGGAGGCGTAAAGTTTTTTCTTGCGCAAACGGGGCATGTCGGTGATCCGGCTGGAACGGCGTGCCGCACCGTCGCGTTTCTGGTCGGTGGCCACACCGATTCTGGCTGTCGCCCTGACGATGATCGCAGGCGGCGTGATGTTTGCCCTGCTGGGCAAGGATCCGGTGGCGGCAATCCGGACGATTTTTTGGGACCCGCTGTTCAACACCCAGTTCGCCGCCTATTCCCGTCCCCAGCTCCTGGTCAAGGCGGGGCCGCTGATCCTGATCGCGATCGGGCTGTCACTTGGATTTCGTGCCGGTGTCTGGAACATCGGGGCCGAGGGGCAGTATATCATCGGAGCGATTTGCGGCGCGGCGGTGGGTTTGGCGTTTTATCCGGCGGACCTGTGGATCGTGTTTCCGCTGATGGTGATCGCCGGGGCCCTGGGCGGCTGGGCTTGGGCGATGATACCCGGCCTGTTGCGCACCCGGTTCAATACCAACGAGATTTTGGTATCGCTTTTATTGGTTTATGTTGCCGAGCAGATTTTGGCATCGATGGCGCTGGGGCTGTTGCGCAACCCTGAAGGTGGCGGCTTTCCGGGAAGCCGTAATTTGCAGCAATACGCCGCCGCATCCAACCCCGAACTGATCGCCGGCACCGGGATGCACTGGGGTGTGGTGGCCGCGTTCATCGCGGTGATCTTTGCCTATGTGCTGTTGACCCGCCACATCACCGGGTTTCACATCCGGCTGGCCGGACAAAGCCCACGGGCCGCGCGATTTGCCGGGGTGAACCCGGCGCGGCTTGTCCTTTTGTGTCTGGGGGTTTCGGGTGCTCTTGCGGGCATGGCCGGGCTGTTCGAGGTGACGGGGCCGGCGGGCCAGATCAGCATTGATTTCAACGTTGGATATGGCTTCACCGCGATTATCGTTGCGTTTCTGGGGCGTCTGCATCCGGTCGGGATATTGTTGGCCGGGCTGCTGATGGCACTGACCTATATCGGCGGGGAACTGGCGCAGTTCATGTTGGGCCTGCCTGCCGCCGCGATTCAGGCGTTTCAGGGGATGCTGTTGTTTTTCCTGTTGGCTGTGGACGTGATGACCAATTACCGCATTCGTTTCGGCAGGGGGGCCGCCACATGAACCTGGGCGCGATCGACCCTGTGCTGCTGATCGCGTCGCTGATGGTGGCGGCGACGCCGATCATTCTGGCGGCGCTGGGTGAGTTGGTGGTGGAAAAATCCGGGGTGCTGAATCTCGGTGTCGAGGGGATGATGATCACCGGCGCGATCTGCGGTTTTGCCGTTGCTGTGGAAACCGGATCGCCGGTTCTGGGGTTTGTTCTGGCGGCGATGGGCGGCGCCGCGCTGGCGCTGATCTTTGCGCTACTCACCCAATATCTGCTGAGCAATCAGGTGGCCACCGGCCTTGCCCTGACGTTGTTCGGGCTGGGTATTTCGGCGATGATCGGGCAGGCCTATCGCGGGGTCAAACCGCCCGCCACCGCCAAGCTGAACCTCGGGCCGCTGGGCGACATTCCGGTGCTGGGGCGCATGGTGTTTTCGCACGATTGGGTGGTTTATTTCGCGCTGGTGCTGGTCGCCGGGGTCTGGGCGTTTTTGAAATACACGCGCGGCGGGCTGATCCTGCGGGCAGTGGGAGAAAACCATGACGCGGCGCACGCTTTGGGGTACAAGGTGGTGCGCATCCGCCTCGCCGCCATCGCCTTTGGCGGGGCCTGTGCCGGGATGGGCGGCGCCTATGTGAGCCTTGTACGGGTGCCGCAGTGGACTGACGGGATGACCGCCGGGGCGGGCTGGATCGCGCTGGCCATCGTGGTTTTTGCCAGCTGGCGCGCCGGGCGGGTTTTGTTGGGTGCCTATCTTTTCGGCGGCATCAGCGTCTTGCAGTTGAACCTGCAGGCGGCGGGGGTGCCCGTGCCGGTCGAGATATTGTCGATGTCACCGTTTGTGGTAACCATCATCGTGCTGGTTTTCATCTCGGCCAGGCAAAAAGGCGCGGCCGTCGCGCCAGCTGCGTTGGGCCGCATATTTCATGCCTCATCCTGAGGCCATTGCAACGTTCATCGGAAGGAACACTCATGAACCGCAGAACACTTTTGGGCGCCACTGCCGCGACCGCCATCCTGGCCGCAACCGGCGCCTTTGCCGCCGCTCATGGTCCGCTGAAGGTGGGTTTCATCTATGTCGGCCCTGTGGGCGACGGCGGCTGGACCTATGAACACGATCAGGCCCGCCAGAAGCTGCTGGCGCACTTCGGCGACAAGATCGAAACGGTATATCAGGAAAGCGTTCCCGAGGGCGCCGATGCCGAGCGGGTGATGACCCAGATGGCGTTATCCGGTGTCAAGCTGATCTTCACCACCTCGTTCGGGTACATGGACCCGACAATCAACGTCGCCGCGAAATTTCCGGATGTGAAATTCGAACATGCCACCGGATACAAAACCGCCGACAATGTTGCGGTCTATTCCGCCCGCTTTTACGAAGGCCGCGCGATCCAGGGGCATATCGCGGGCCGGATGACCAAGACCAACAAGATCGGCTATATCGCGTCATTCCCGATCCCCGAGGTTATTCGCGGCATCAACAGCGCGTTCATCCACGCCAAAAAGGCCAACCCCGATGTCCAGTTCAATGTGATCTGGGCCTATACCTGGTTCGACCCGGCTAAAGAGGCTGACGCCGCCAAGGCACTGATCGAACAGGGCGCCGACGTGATTCTGCAACACACCGATTCCACCGCGCCCCAGGCTGCGGCGCAGGCTGCGGGCAATGTCATCACCTTTGGTCAGGCGTCGGACATGGGCGAATATGCACCCAGCCCTCGGGTCAGTTCGATCATCGACAACTGGGCGCCCTATTACATCGCCCGCACACAGGCGGTGATCGACGGCACCTGGCAAAGCGCCAACACCTGGGATGGCATCGGTGCCGGCATGGTTGGTATCGGTGAGATCACCGATGCGGTGCACGAGGATGTGAAGGCCGAGGCGTTGGCGCTGAAGGACAGCATCGCGTCGGGCGCATATCACCCCTTCACCGGCCCGCTGAACAAACAGGACGGCAGCGCATGGCTGGCCGAGGGCGAGGTGGCCGACGACGGCACCCTTGCAGGGATGGATTTCTATGTCGAAGGCGTGACCGGCACGATTCCGAACTGAGCAGGCCCAAGGTGTGATACGACGGGTGCCCCGAGGGAAACCGGGGCGCCCGTTTTCGGTGTTGGCAAAAGGATTCCCGAAAGAAATATCGCGCCCTTGGGCCACCGGGGCTTTGCAAGGGGCGCGCATCGTGGCAACTTCCGGCCATGACACATAACATCACCGCGCCGGATGGCGCCCCGCTTTCACGTTTCTGTTTTGGCTGTATGCAATTCGGTGGCAAGGCCGATCTGGACCAGTCGCACGCCATGTTTGATGCCTGCCGCGCGGCCGGAATCAATTTCTTTGACACCGCCCATGCCTATACCAATGGCGATTCGGAACGGTTTCTGGGCCGGTTCGCAGCACCCGAGCGGGACAAGCTGATCATCGCCACCAAGGCCGGGTTCGAAGGCGGCTATGGCGCGGCAAACCTGCGCGCCACCTTCGCCGAATGTCTTGAGCGGTTGCAGATGGACCGGGTTGAAATCCTGTATCTGCACCGTTGGGATCCGGACACACCCCTGGAAGAGACGTTCGAGGTGATGGCCGAATTGCAGAAGGCCGGCAAGTTCGACCATATCGGTGTGTCGAACTATGCCGCCTGGCAGGTGATGAAGGCCCAGGCCGTGGCCGAAAAACTGGGCACGCGGATCGCGATGTTCCAACCGATGTACAATCTGGTGAAACGTCAGGTCGAGGTTGAGATCCTGCCGATGGGCCTGTCCGAAAACATCGCCATCGTGCCATATTCGCCGCTGGGCGGGGGCCTTCTGACCGGAAAATATGCGGGGGGGGCGGGTGGCCGTCTGGCCGACGACAAGATGTACAATGCACGCTATGGTCAGCGGTGGATGTATGACACGGCCGCCGCGCTGGCCGATCTGGGGCGTGAACTGGGCGTCAGCCCCGCCACCCTGGCGGTGGCCTGGGCCGCGCGCCACCCCGGAGTGACCGCGCCGATCATAAGTGCGCGCAATGCCGAACAATTGCAGCCTTCGCTGGATGCGCTGACCTTCGCGATGGACGATGCGCTGTACGCCCGCATCTCGGCGTTGTCGCCCACCCCGGCCCCAGCCACGGATCGCCTCGAAGAGGCATGAGCCATGCCAGAATTGTCGGCGGGGACATCGCAGGTGTCTCCGCAGCGGCAGTTCAGCCACGCGATGCCATACGGATCACCGGACCGGGGCCAGGCCCGCTTTGGGCCGCGCATCGGCGCTGTTGATCGCGGAGCACGGCGACCGCGTTCTGCGCGCGGTGCACCGCGCCACGCAAACGTCATTTGCACAGACCGCACGGTGGGGTATCCATGATGCCATGCGTCATCTGATCCTGCTGATCCTTGTACTTGCCCTGACGGCCTGTGGTGCGCCGCGTCGCGCGCCCCCTGACCCGACCACGCCCGCCGCCTTTTCCGTGTCGCGCCCACCGAATTTCTCGGACGCCGATCCGCATCCCTGGGACGGGCGCGCCCCGGATCGCCATTCGGTGCACGGGATAGACGCCTCGCGCTGGCAGGGCCGCATTGACTGGGCCACGGCGCGGGCGAATGGGGTGAATTTCGCGTACCTGAAGGCAACCGAAGGTGGCGACCTCATCGATCCGATGTTCCGCTTCTATCACGATGGCGCGCGGGCTGCTGGGGTGGTGCCGGGGGCCTATCACTTTTATTATTTCTGCACCCCCGCCACCGTTCAGGCGCAGTGGTTCATCGCCAATGTGCCGCGCCGGGCGGGCGATCTGCCCCCGGTGCTGGACCTGGAATGGAACCACCGCTCGCCGACCTGCACCACGCGCCCGCCACCCGAACAGGTGCGCGCCGATGCGCGGGTGTTTCTTGACATCGTAGCACGTCATTATGGCCAGCGGCCCGTCATCTATACCACCCCCGATTTCTGGGTGCGCAACGACATCGCCCAACTTGGCGAGGAAACCTGGCTGCGTTCCGTCGCGGGGCACCCATCACAGGTGTATCCCGGCGCACGCTGGACATTCTGGCAATACAGCGGCACCGGCCTTGTGCCCGGAATAGACGGCAAGGTCGATCTGAACGCCTTTGCCGGCAGCCCCGCCCAATGGCAGGCCTGGCTGGCCGCGCGCACCTTACGGTAACGGGCGCAGGGTGCC
Source organism: Rhodobacterales bacterium (assembly GCA_009992615.1). Lineage (GTDB taxonomy): Bacteria > Pseudomonadota > Alphaproteobacteria > Rhodobacterales > Rhodobacteraceae > Oceaniglobus. The sequence continues at coordinate 6,892 of JAACVA010000025.1, read as the reverse complement.
CCGTTCAATGATGCGACAGGCGAACAGCCGCGCCTCGGGACAGCGGTCAGGCTCGGCCAGCATCGCGACGATCAGCTCGATCGAGGCCTCGATGATCCGCGCGATCGGCTGGTGGATCGTCGTCAGGTCGATGTTTTCCCACCGCGCCATCTCCATGTCGTTCAGACCGATGATGCCGATGTCGTCCGGGCAGGACAGGCCCGCCGACTGAACCGCGCTGAGCGCCCCGATCGACAGCACGTCGTCACCGCAGAAATACGCCTGGGCCGGTTCGGTCATCAGCAGTTTGGTCATCTGTACCCGCCCCGCATCGAACGAATAGGCGCTGGCGAAACTGGTGGTTACACCGACATCAGGGTGCTGCGCCAGTTCCTCAAGGAACCCGCGCAGCCGGTCCTGCGTCGAACTGGCAGTTTCCGGCCCGCCCATGAAGGCCACGCGGGTGTAGCCCCGCGCCACCAGCGTGCGCGCCGCCATCCGCCCGCATTCGATGTTGTCGATACCTACGACATGCACCTCGGGCGTGCTGGCGTGGCGCCCAAAGGAATGCACCACGGGAATGCCCGCATCGCGAAACGCCTTGGAAAAGCTGGGCGGCAGGGTGGACGAGGCGACGATCACCCCATCCACCGAGTATTGCCGCAGCAGCACCAGGCTGTCGTCGGGTTCGCGTTCGTCCGACAGGTTCACCAGAAGGGGGCGCAACCCGCGGTCTTGCAACCCGCGGGTGAACAGATCGAACACCTCAAGAAAAATCGGGTTGTGAAAGTTGTTGCTGACCAGCCCGATCAGTTTCGTACGCCCGGTGGTCAGCGATGAGGCCAGGGCGTTGAGGCTGTATCCCAGCGCCGCCGCCGCCTCGACCACCTTGGCACGGGTTTTCTCGCTGACCGAGGCGCCGGGGGTGAATGTGCGCGACACCGCCGAGGTGGACACCCCGGCGCGTTCAGCCACGTCTTTCAGCGTGATCGCCATGGGGTCAGTCGTCTTTCCAGGCGATGAAAAAGTGCCAGCCGGTCAGCGCCGCCATGGCGCCGAATATCATGCCCCAGAACGGTGCGCCGGTGACAAATTCGAACACCGCCCAGACAGCACAAAACCCCGAGATCAGGATGCGCCGCCACAGGGGTTTGTAGAACGGGTGGGAAAAGTCGAACATCAGACCAACTCTGACATCGCCACGCGCCGCCCCTCGGCCACCGAGAGCAACGCCGCCTCGGCCAGGGCCAGCGCCATCATCCCGTCATGGCCCGTCGTGGGGGTGGGCGCGCCGGTGTTCACGCAATGGACAAAGGCGGCAATCTCGGCGGCATAGGCGGCGGTATAGCGCGACATGAAAAAGTCCAGCAGCGGCGGGCGGTGATACCCGTCGGCATCGGCAATCTCGATCCGGGCGGTGTGGGTGTTGTGGGCCGAAACGCTGCCCAATGATCCGTGCACCTCGATCCGCTGGTCATAGCCGTATGTCGCGCGGCGGGTGTTGGTAATGGTGCAGTGCTTGCCGCTGGCCGTCGTCAGGATCACATTGGCGCTGTCAAAATCGCCCGCCGCGCCAATGGCGGGGTCGGTCAGCACCGATGCCGCCGCCTGGACATGGGCCACTTCTTCGCCCAGCAGCCAGCGGGCGACATCGAAATCGTGGATCGTCATGTCGCGGAAAATGCCGCCGGACCGCTTTATATAGTCCACCGGCGGCGCGCCGGGGTCGCGGCTGGTCAGGGTCACCATCTCAACGGCACCGATGCGGCCCGCGTCGATGGCGGATTTCAGGGCGTTGAAATCGGGATCGAACCGGCGCTGGAATCCCACCATCAGGGTGCCTTTGGCAGCGTCCACATGGGCGAGGCACGCCTTGACCCGGGCCAGCGACAAATCGACAGGCTTTTCGCAGAACACAGCCTTGCCAGCCGTCACCAAACGCTCGATCAAATCGGCGTGGGTGTCGGTGGGGGTGCAGATGACCACGGCATCCACATCGCGCGACGCCGCGATGGCGTCGATACTGCGCAGCTCGGCGCCAAAGGTGTCGCGCACATGCGCAGCGGCCGCCGCAACCGGATCGGCCACCGCCACGAGGGTTGCACCGGGAACCGAGGCGATGGCCCCGGCGTGAACCTGTCCGATGCGGCCTGCACCGAGCGTGGCAAATCTGACTGTCATTCTGTCACATCCTGAAACGGGCCGAACGCCCGGTGTTGGGGCTGTTTATACTGCTCTGTGCGCCCTGCCCAGTGCCACGAGGCTCAGGCCGCACCTTAGTATTCTGCGCCCGCCTTGGCGCTGGTGATATAGGCCACCACGTCCTGTTCATCGGTTTCGCTGCTTTTCAGGTTGGCGACGATCCGGCCCCGGCACAGCCCAGCCCCAAGGCCAGATCCAACACTGCCTCATTCCCCAAGGTGGGCGCAGCTTTGCGATCTATCACAGCCTTGTGGGCGAATTTTCTGCACCGACGGGCTGTGCAACGATGAACAGGTGTATCATGCGAGCGGGCTGGTGATGGATGACCACATCGAATGCCCGATGCACAACAGGCGTTTCAACTTCAAGATCGGCAGGGCGCTGCGCGCGCCGGTTTGTATCAACCTGACAACATTACCGGTGCGGGTGGACGGCGGGCGCGTTTTCATCGGTCCGGACGCAGACTCAGGGAACTGGCCGCCACCCAGCGGCGTTAACAAGCGTCATTGCATTCGAAAGGAATAACCCATGATGGAAATCCGCGGCCTTGGTGGCCTAATCGTGCTTGTCCTCGACATTTGGGCGCTGGTGTCGATCATCAATTCGCGGGCCAGCACCGGAACAAAGGTAATGTGGTCGCTGCTGGTGTTGATCCTGCCGGTGCTGGGCTTTATCATCTGGTTCTTTGCCGGGCCGCGTGCCCGAACCGCCTGAGCGCCCCCCGCAAGGAGACGACATGCAGCCGACGCTGAAAATCTGGTGGCGGGCTGCATGGGCCGTGTTCAATGGAATGCATGAACTGAACCTCGGCTTGATTTCGGCCGGGGTTGCTTTTTACGGAATGCTGGCGATTTTTCCGGGGATCACTGCGGTGATCGCCCTTTGGGGGTTTGTTTCCGACCCTGCCATTGTCGAAACCCAGCTCGCTTTGCTGCGCGGTTTTGTGCCCGCCCAAGCCTATGATATTCTCGACAGTCAGGTCACCCGCCTGGTCAGCGCCAACAACAGCGCGCTGGGCTGGGCAACCGTGGTGTCGCTGTCCTTCGCGCTATGGTCGTCGCGGGCGGGGGTGGCAGCGTTGATCCGGGGGTTGAATGCGATTTATCGGGTCGGCAACCGGTCCAGCCTGCGACAGATGGCGGTGGCGCTGGTGCTGACGCTGGCCTTGCTGGGGGTGTCGCTGGTCGCCCTCGCCTCAGTCGTTATCATGCCCATCGTGCTGGTCCTGCTGCCGCTGGGGCCGCTGACCCAACTTTCGCTGTCGGCAGTGCGCTGGGTGATCGCGATCGGTGTGGTGATGATCGGGCTGGCGCTGATCTATCGCTTCGGGCCGAACCGGCGGGCACAGCAACCGGGCTGGGTGACCGCCGGCGCGGTGGTGGCGGTGCTGATCTGGGGGGCGGGATCCTGGGGGTTTTCCTATTATCTCGCCAATTTTGGCCAATACAACAAGGTATATGGTACGCTGGGCGCGGTGATCGCCTTGCTCATGTGGTTCTATCTCAGCGCTTATGTGGTGCTGTTGGGCGGGTTTCTGAACGTCGAACTGGATCGCGCAGCGCGGATGCTGGACGAGCAGCCGATCGACGACCCCGACACCCAGACGCCCGATGGCACGGCCCGCCTCACGACAACGGAATTGGCAGGCGACGCTACATCAGTGGACGGGTGACTGGTGCCTCGATGTCGATGTCACCGATGCGGGCCAGTTCGGTCAGATTGCTGATCCGCAGCACCCCGTCCGACCACTGCGCCACCTGCCGTTCGCGCAACCGCGCCAATGTCTTGTTCGTATGGACCAGGGACAGGCCCAGTGAATCGGCCAAATCCTGTTGGCGAAACGGCAGCGGCATGGACTGACCCTTGGTCATCGCCACCGCCTGCGCCCGTTTGAACAGGCGCACCAGCGCCCAGGACAGCCGTTCAAGGGCGGGTTTCTGCCCCACGGTCGCCAATGCCTCGCCCAGGAAATTCTCTTCGACGGCGGCCAGCCATGTCAGGTCAAAGGCCCGTTCCGGCATGGTTTTGAACAGGTTCCACACATCGCTACGGCGGAACACGCACAGCTTCATTGCGGTTGTCGCCTCGACGGAATGCCCCATTTCGCCCATCAACGCCGCCTGCATACCAATGAAATCACCGGGGAAAATGAAGTTCAGCACCTGACGCCGCCCATCCTGCAACGTCTTGTACCGCAGCCCCATCCCGGACAGTGCCGTGAAAAGCTGGGGTGAATTGGCCCCCTCCATCATGATCGGCGTACCGGCATCCACCGCCAGTTCGCCGGTTTTGAATCGGGTCATGAAGGCAACTTCATCGCTTGTCATTGGTGTGAACACCGATGATTTGCGCAGCGGGCAGGCCGTACAGGGCGTCGTCAATTTATTCTCCGTCCTATGTCACAGTTTAATGCACCACATCGCAAACCAAGGCACACGGGGCGCAAGTTGTATTCGGTTGAACAGGTGCTTTGATGCAAAGACTTCTGATCCTCGACACCCAGGTGTTCATCGCACGGGATCTGGCGGAAACCCTGCAAACGATCCTGCCCGACGTCGATATTGTGCTGCGCACGCCGCCGGATCTTGAGCCCGATCTTGAAAATGGCGAAATGCCAACGCGCTTTGATGCCGCGTTCGTCGGTGCCGACGTCAGGAAACTGCGTGGCGAGCCGGCCTTGGCGCTGTTGGCGCGGCTGGCCGACCGCATCGTTCAATATGGCGCGATGGAAATGACCGAACTGGAACATGGCGGCGGCGTGCACACCTTGTTATGGCCATTCTCTGACGCCGCCCTCAGACGTCTGGTCGGCGTCTGGACCGACGCGCCATAGCCCGGCCTGTGTCGAGCCCGCCAAGAAAGGCCGCAATCAGATCGGCCTGACCCACCGTCGGTACCGGGCGCGCAGCGGCGGCGGGGGCAGGCGATGGTGAAGGCGGGCGGCGCGCCGCAAACGCCACCAACACGAGGCCCAGACCGCAATAAATGAGACCCATCAGCAACGACGCAATCAGCCCCCCATAGGCCAACGCCAGCCCTATCCACACCGCCGAGGTCAGAAACCCCAGCCCCAGCAGAAAACACAGCGCCCCCGCCGCACCAAAAGCGGTACGGCGCAAGGCAAGATTGATCCTGAAGCGCAGAGCGCCAAACATGGCTCAGCGCCGCGCACTGATCAGGCCGACCAGAACGCCGACACCAGCGGCAATGCCCAAGGCCGTCGCAGGGTTGCGGCGCACATAATCTTCGGCGTCATGGGCGCCCGACACAAGCTGGCGCTGAACATCTGCGATCTGGGCGGCCCCGGCATCGCGGGCGGCTTCGGCCTGACCCCGCAGGGTGCCGGCAACTTCTTCACCCTTGGAACGGCCAATATCGCCGATGGTGTGGGTCAGCGTGGCAATATCGGCCTTCAGTGCCTCAAGTTGCTCGCTCAGATCTTCGATGGTCGGGGTTTTGGCAGTTGCCATGATGGTGTCCTTTCGGTGGGCTATGTCAATTCACGTCACGCCAAGAACGCGCGACTCAATCGGAAGTTCCCGTAAAGTTGCGCGTCGGCGGATGGAACCACAATGCGCCCCGCAGTGTTTTCAGTGCAACACCCCTTAGGGCAAACTGCAACGTCATCTATTTGAGGAACTGAAAATGCTGGGTTGGGCCATTACATTTCTTGTCATCGCGTTGATTGCCGCGCTGTTCGGCTTTGGCGGTATCGCCAGCGCCTCTGCCGGGATCGCACAGATCCTGTTTGTTATCTTTGTCATCCTTTTTGCGGTCGCGCTGATTGCACGGCTGGTGCGGGGTCGCTGACATGACCCGCCCGGCGACAATCGGCGGGCTTTCAGACGGGCGACTTCAAGGTTTCCGTGCTGGCAAAGAACATGGCCTGGCTCACGGCCGAGCGCACCTGGTCTTCGGAATAGGGCTTGGAAATCAGGAAGGCCGGCTCGGGTTTGTCGCCCGTCAACAGGCGTTCGGGGAAGGCCGTGATGAAAATCACCGGGATATGATCGAACTGCGCCAAAATGTCGTTCACGGCGTCGATACCCGACGAGTTGTCAGCCAGCTGAATATCGGCCAAAATCAGGTCAGGCCGCTTTTTCGACGCCAACTCGACCGCAGCCGCACGGGTGCGCGCAATGCCGGTGATGGAATGGCCCATTTCCCCGACGATCGAGTGCAAATCCATCGCAATGATCGCCTCGTCCTCGATGATCATCACCTTGCCTGTCATCGAAGCCTGCATTTCGGCGATGGCAACCGCGACAAGTGTGCGCGCCTCGTCGGCGGTGATGTCCATGATCTGAGAAATCTCGCGATCGGTGAAGGATTCGATGGTGGACAGCAACAGCGCCTCGCGGGTGTTGTTGGTCAACCCTGCCATGTGGTCCAGCGCCGCGGATTCCAGCCTTGTGCGCGGATCTTCGGTGTCGGCCGTGGGCGCGCCTGCGGTGGCCCAGATCATGTGAAACGCACGAAACAGCGCCACACGGGGCTGAAGTTTGCTTTGAAAGATCGAACGGTCCACCAGGATTGCCTCCAGGGTGGCCGCGGCATAACTGTCACCGGTGCGCTGGCTGCCCGTAAGGGCGCGGGCATAACGCCGCAAGAACGGCAGATCGCGACCGATCTGGCTGGAAAGGTCGGACGTGGACTGTGGGCTCATATGCGTCGCATCCTTGAAAGAAAAAACAACTTATCTTGGAACCAA
>JAACVA010000024.1 GCA_009992615.1 Rhodobacterales bacterium | reverse complement strand
TCAACGATGGTTATGTGCGCGCCGGCCGCTGGGCCAGCGAAGGCAACACCCCCCTGACCCGCAGCCCGGAAGGCAAGACATTTGCCATTCTGGGCCTTGGGCGGATCGGTGAGAGGATCGCCCAGAAGCTGGAACAGTTCAACGGCAAGATCATCTATCACACCCGCACCAAAAAGGATGTGGCGTATGAATATTACGATGACCTGACCCGAATGGCGCAGGACAGCGATTATCTGATCGTCATCACCCCCGGCGGTGCGGCGACCAACAAGCTGGTCAATCGCGCGGTGATCGACGCGCTGGGGCCGCAAGGCACCCTGATCAATGTCGCCCGCGGCAGCGTCGTGGACGAGGCCGAGATGGTGGCGGCCTTGCAGGATGGGCGGTTGGGCTGGGCCGGGCTGGACGTGTTCGAGAAGGAACCGCATGTGCCAGAGGCGCTGTTCGCGCTGCACAATGTCACGCTTCTGCCCCATGTGGCCAGCGCCACCCACGAGACGCGGCAAGCCATGGGCGATCTGGTCTGCGACAACCTCAGCCAGTTCCTGAAGGATGGCAAAGTTCTGACATCGGTGCCGGAAACCGCGCATCTGTGACGCCGCGCCACAATTCGCAAACCCAAGGCGGCCCCCCTGGGGGCCGTTTGCACGTTTCGCCCCACGGCACACTGGCCCACAATTCACCGTATTGTCCCCGCCCCACCGCAATGCTGCCTGAATTGCCTGTCATTTGTTGCATTGACGCGGCCGAGGGAAACGAGGGTGACGATGGACAGATTGACCGAAATGGAGGCCTTTGCCACCGTGGTGGACCAAGGCGGGTTCACCGATGCGGCCAAGAAGATGGGGATCTCGAAATCAGCCGTCAGCAAGCATGTTTCCTCGCTCGAAGCGCGGCTGGGGGCGCGGCTGCTGAACCGCACCACGCGCCGGGTCAGCCCGACCGAGATCGGCCTTGCCTATTACGACCGGGCGCGCCGGGTGCTGAACGATGCAGGCGAAGCGGATTCGCTGGTCACTTCGATGCAATCCGCACCTTCAGGGTTGCTGCGCATATCGGTGGCAACGGATTTCGGGGTGAACCATCTGTCACCGATTCTGGGCGAATTCCTGTCAGAATTCCCGGACGTCACGGTGAACATGGTTTTGAACAACCGCTATGTCGAGCTGATTTCCGAAGGGTTCGACATGGCCGTGCGGATTGGCGAACTTGAAGACAGCACCCTGCGCGCGCGCAAGCTGACCGAGACGACAAGACGGATGATCGGTGCGCCCAGCTATTTCAGTCAGTACGGACGACCACAGAAGATCGACGATCTGAACAGCCACAAACTGTTGCATTATTCCAGCCAAAGTAACGGCGCAGTGTGGAAACTGACCGCGCCGTCGGGCGAAAAGCGGCAAGTGCGCACGGCGGGGTGGCTTTCGGTGAACGACGGACAGTCGTTGTTGAATGCCGCGATTTCAGGGCTGGGCATCGCCTATCTGCCCAGTTTCCTCTATGCCGATGCCCGGGCGAAGGGGCTGGTCGAGGATGCAATTCCCGATTTGCCGCAGGAAACCCAAGGCATCTATGCCGTCTATCCGCCGGGCCGGTTTACCCAGCCCAAGGTGCGTGCCTTCATCGACTTTCTGGTACATGCCTTCGCCGACAAAGGGCCCGACCTGTGGTAGTTTGATCCAGCGGAGGCGCTGACGCGCCACGACAAGCCCCCCACCCCCGGCATTCGCCGGGCGCGGGGCCCGTTGGCGCCCCGATCATTTGGTTCGCTCTATTGGTTCAACACGACCTCGACCCGGCGATTGGCGTGGCGCCCGCCCTCTGTGGCGTTCGTGGCGCGTGGGGCGAGATACCCCACACCTTCGGCACTGACCTGCGCAGCGGGCACGTCATACAGCCGGATCAGGGCGGTGCGCACGGCCTCGGCACGGCGACGCGACAGGGCGATGTTGCCCGGCAGCCCGCCTGCTGAATCGGTGTGACCAACAAGAGTGACCGCCAGATCGGGGTGGTCGTGCAGAAATCCGGCCAGGGTTTCAAGGGAAGGAAACGCCCTGCCTTCAAGGTCGGAAGATCCGGTCTGAAACACCAGATCATCCAGAGGCGCCCGCCCGGTTTCCGACAACCCGCCCAGCGGCGCCGCATCCAGCAGACCTGTCGAAAAGCCCACGGATTTGCTCGAGGTGACCAACACATCGGCCAGCGGGGGTTCACCACCCACCCGTGTCAGTTGTACGAAGCCGGAACTGGCCGACCGGCTGACCATCAGGGCGACCGTGACGCCGGTTTCTTTTTCAGCAAGCAAATAGCGGAAATCGCCCAGATCGACATGCATCGCCGGTTCCCCCAGCACATCGGTGGCAAAGCGGAAATCATAGCCGCCGCAGACATCATCCTGACATTCGAACAGCACCTTGAACCCATCGGCCTGCAACTGTGCGCGCAACGGGGCAAGGATTTGCAGCGTTGTCATCCGGGCCGCTGCCAGCCGCCACGCCTGGCGCGTCACCTGGCCATCCACGCTGCGCATCGCCACGCGGGTGCCGTCGAACGGCGCCATGGGAAAACGCGCCTCGTCTGCCTCACGCACTTCGTCTGCCGTCACCGTCACAGGCGCCGGAAAATCCAGCGTCAGGGCCGGGGCGGCCAGCGGGCACAGGCCGAGGGCCAGGGCAGGAAGGACAGTGCGCAGTGTCATCTGTAGGAAGCGTGATACTCGGTATTTGGTTTCATATTCGTTGCCGTCGCCACCCGATTTGTCATGTTGAAAAACCCAGCCACCGAAGCGATATCCCAGATATCACGGTCACTGAACCCGGCATCCCGCAACGATTGTCGATCTTCTTGCCCGACGCTGTGACAGGAATCTGTCAATTTTGCGGCAAAGTGCAACATTGCGCTCTGCCGGAGTGGCAAAGGTGCCACACGCCAGTTCAACACGATCTGTTCGCCGAACACCGGATCGCCCGACAACTGCCGCACTGCGGCACCATGCGCCACAAGACAGTAAAAACAGCGGTTTTCCGCCGACACCGCCACTGCGATCATCTCACGCTCAAGCCGGCTGAGGTTCGATTCCCCCAGCATCAGGTCATTGTACATCGCGGTGAACGCCTCAAGCTTGGCGATGTCAAACGCATAGGCGCGCAGCACATTGGGCACCATGCCCAACTTTTCGGCACAAATATCGAAATATTTCTGCGTCTGCGGCGGCAACGGATCGACCATGGGCAGGTTCAGGGCGGTGGGTGCGTCTTTGGTCATGCTGTCAATCCTTGATGCGATAGTGATACTTCGCACGAACCGGCATCGCGAGGGAAGCATACAGCGCATTGGCCCCGGTGTTGGCCTCGGTCACGGCCAGGGCGATCTGCCGCGCGCCTTGTCCGGCGGCCCAGCGGGCGGCGCAGATCATCATGTGGCGCGCGGTGCCTTGGCGACGGGACGCGACCCTGACCTCAAGCGCATGCACCATGGCGATGTCGCCGTGCAGGGCGACAAAGGCGACGCCCGCCGGTTTGTCATGGCTGCGCCCCAGCACGGCGGTTTTCGGGCCGGTGACACGCTGCATCACGGCCAGGCGGGCCGGGCCGATGCCCGCCTCGGCCCAGATATCGCGCATGATCTGCAATGGCTCCCACAGGGCGAAGGCGGCCACGCGGGGCAGCGGCAGGGCGGTCAGGGTTTCGACGGCACAGCCGCGAATAACCGTAGGATCAACCACGCGATAGCCATGATCGGCCAACACCGCATCAAGTGGATCATCCGCCCTGCGCAGGATGAACAAGGGGGGCTGGCCCAACGCCTGCATCGCCTGTTCGGCGGCAGCCAGATCCGCGGCATCGACCGCGCCTGTGGCCTGTGCCGCCGACACCCGTTTCCCCCCGCCTTGTCCATCGCGGATCAGGAACGCCGGCAAGGCGACCGTGCGCGCAGCGGGCCATGTGGCGTCCAGCACGGCGAACAGCACGGCAGGGGTCATTCCGTGGCAGGCTCGGGGAACAGCGCGCGCAGTTGCGTCATCGCCGCGCTCAGCAGGGCGCCATCGTGGCCGCGGATCACGATGTTGCTGCCGAAAGCACCGTTGCGTTGGAACGGGTAAGATCCGATGGACAGGTCGGGAAAGGCGGCCGCCAGGTCGCCCAGCGGCCCGGCAATATCGCCTTCACCCCGATCAATCCGCAGGGTTTGCGACAACAGCGGCGCACCGCCGGTCAGCGTGGGCAACACGCTGGCCACCATCGCCTGAAACACCGAAGGCACACCCGCCATCACATGGACATTGCCAAGGGTGAACCCCGGGGCGATCGACACCGGATTTTCGATCAGGGTTGCCCCGTCGGGGATACGCGCCATGCGCTGGCGCGCGGTATTGAACTCAGACCCCTGTTGTTCGTAGTGGGCGGCCAGCAGCGCCGCAGCATCTGCGCGCAGGTCGATCGGCACGCCAAAGGCGGCGGCGATGCTGTCGGCGGTGATGTCGTCATGGGTGGGGCCGATCCCCCCCGAGGTGAACACATGGTCATGGCTCGCACGCAGAGCGTTCAGCGCGGCAACGATCGCGTCGTGGTCATCGGATACGATGCGCACCTCGCGCAGGGTGATGCCGTGCTTTGTCAGCTCGCCCGCCAGATGGTGCATGTTGGCGTCACGTGTGCGCCCGGACAGGATTTCATCTCCGATGACCAGCATGGCGGCGGTTGGGTTCGGCACGGGAACACTCCTTGATCACTGGGTATGTGGCAAAGGTATAGGTCGCGCGCCGCAGGCTTTCCAAGCCCTGTTGTGCGCGGCCAGCCTAATCAACATGTCTCGAAACGCTTGCGCCCATCAACCCGCAAGGGCGACGGCAATCGCGCCGACGGCGGCAGCGGTGGCTGTGCAGGCGAGAAGCGGCAACCAGAATCGCATAGGCCCGGCCAAGACGGCCAGCGTCATCCGTCCGATCGCATTCGCCCCCAGCGCAACAAGGATTGCCGTTGCGATCATCGGCACCCCGACGACGGCCACCTCAAGGCGCAGCGCACTGAGAACCGCGACATCAACGTCGAACATACCCGACAAAGCGGATGTCACAGCAAGGCTTGAACCGCCGAACTGGCCCACCAGTGCCGCACTTGCCGTGGAAACCAGGGCAAACAGCGCAGCAAAGATCAGAAGGGCGCGCAACTCGAAAGGGTTTTGCAGCATTTCCTGCGGTTGCCGTGCGGCGGTACTGCGCAAAACCATGACGATCCCTGACACCCCGAGAACGCCCGCAGCCAAAAGCGCCGGCACGGCAAGATGAGGCAGAACTTCGCGGCGCAACAGCGCGACGACGACCAGCACGCGCAGAACCGAAACCATCGCCGCCAGCGCCGCCGCACCGGCCAGCGGGCGCGCCTGCCCGTCGCTGGCCGTGTTGGCCATCCGCGCCAGCGCAACCGTGACGGCGGTTGACGATGCAACAGCCCCCGCAAGCGCGCTGACCAACAAGCCACGCGTCGGACCAAGCACGCGCACGGCGATATAGCCGCCGAACGAAATCGTTGCGATCAGTACGGTAAAGAACCAGATTTCCCAAGGGTTCAGGCCGCCCCAGGGATCAACGGCGCGGTTTGGCAGGATGGGCAGGACAATGGTTGTCATCACCGCCAACACCAGCGCCGAGCGCAGCTCGATCCAGCTCACCCGACGCAGGGCGGCGTGCAAAATCTCGCGGCTGGCCAGAACACCAGCCAGCGCAGCCGCCCCGGCCGCAGCCACGCGGTAATCGCCGCTGACCGCCAATGCACCCAGTCCAAACACCCCAAGACCGGCCATGACGCCCGTAACACTGCGGTTTTCATCATGGAGGGATTCATGAAACTGAAACAGGCCAAACAACGCAGCCACCGCGAGAAAACCGGCGGCAAAGACCACCGGGGCGGCCATCTGGGCCGCAAGGACGGCGAAAATCCCGCCAAGCAGGCCGAAAATTCCGAAGGTTCGCAGCCCGGCGGTGCGGCTGCCTGCGGGGTCTTCGCGTTCGCGCCAACCGCGCTCCAGCCCGACCAACAGCCCAATCGCAAGCGCAACGCCCAATCGGAAAAACTGATCCTGCATCATATCTGCGATCCACGGTCTGTCACTTACAACGCGATGATACCCCCGGTACACCGTGCAGGGAAGGATGGCGCACCGATGAAAACGAATGATTTGCAGCAAACCGCACGGCGCGCGCCGGAGGGCCGCGACAGGGTTTCGCCTGTCAACCAAAACGGCCCTTCTGGCAATGGCATTGCCTGACCAATGTTGTATTCCGCATTGCAGACAGCCCGTTGACGGCTTACTGGGCTGCGTTAGGTGAATTGGCACAAAATCGGAAGAGACGTAAAAAGAACGTCAGTAAAACGGAAACCTGGGCATGGCCTGGCAAAGAACCATCGCCTGCAGAGTTGAAAATCAAAATTGGCCTGGTCACCCGTGCCGATGCAGGGCCGATCTTTGGAGATGCCGTACAGCGTTCTGCCCGGAAACTGGAAACGAACGGAAGCGTCAGTGAAAACTTCCATAGTTGTGCCTTGCAAGAACGAGGCCACCAATATCATTTCTCTGATCGACGAAATCGTCGGGAATGTCGGCGGCACAAGCGCGTTTGAAATCATCGTGATCGACGACGGATCAGACGATGGCATGGCGATGCTGTTACAGGCCGCCTTGGGCCGCGTGCCACAACTGAGGGTTTTACGGCATGACGTGTCCGGCGGACAGTCGGCCGCCATTCACAGCGGTGTGCGCGCGGCAAGGTTCGACATCATCTGCACATTGGATGGCGACGGGCAAAACCCGCCAACAGAAATTCCAAAACTTCTTGCCCCATGGACCGGCCCGCAGGTGCCCCGGCTTGGGCTGGTGGCCGGTCAACGCATGGCCCGGAAAGACACCCTTTGGCGGCGGCTGGCCTCTGTTCTGGCCAACCGGATCAGATCCTGGGTGCTGAAAGATGGGACCAAAGACACCGGATGCGGCCTGAAATCTTTTCGCCGCGACGATTTTTTGGCTTTGCCCTACTTTGACCACATGCACCGCTATCTGCCCGCGCTTTTCGCGCGGGAGGGCTGGGCGATTGTCCATGTCGATGTCACGCACCGGTCGCGGACGGGCGGGCAATCGCATTACTCGAACCTTCAGCGCGGTCTCGTGGGGGTGGTCGATCTGATGGGCGTGGCCTGGCTTTTGCGGCGGCGCAAGAAATGCCGGCCAACCGAGGTTGCACGGCCTTGTCGCCTGGAATCAGGAAGGCGCACATGACGTGGCTGATGCAAGTGCTGCATGTGGCAAGCACAGCCGAGCTTGCCTGGGTCATCTTCGGGCTGAGCGCGCAATTGATGTTCACCGCCCGCTTCATGGTGCAATGGATCGCCTCCGAGCGCGCGAAATCCTCGGTGATGCCGGTTGCCTTCTGGTATTTTTCGCTGAGTGGCGGGGTGATGCTGCTGGCCTATGCGCTGTATCGCAAGGATCCGGTTTTCATCCTGGGCCAGATGCTTGGAGTCGTAATATATTCCCGAAACCTCTGGCTGATCCATGCAAGCCGACGACGCTGATCTGCGGCTGCGCTGGTGCGACAGATGCGGGCTGTTTGGCGTGACCTTTACCGCCCTTCTGACACCACGGGCCGGGGCGCGGCTTGCCTGCGATTCCCGCCATGAAAAGCGCCCGCGCCCGCGCAAAACCGCAGGAATGACCGAATGACCCAGCCAAACGAAACGCCCCGGGCGACCTACCTTGAGGCCCGCAGGCTGGGTTTTCTGGCGCTTGCCCTGGCATTGGCCGGTGCTGTGGCACTGCCGCTTCTGCGGCCCGTGCTGCCGGTCGACGAAACACGGTATCTGACCGTCGCATGGGAAATGCAGCGCGACGGAACCTTTGTCGTGCCCCATCTGAACGGCCAGATCTACGGCCACAAGCCGCCGTTGCTGTTCTGGCTGATCAACCTTGTCTGGTCATTGAGCGGTGTCAGCGAAGTGGCCGCCCGGATGGTGGCCCCGGTCTTTGGTCTGCTGGCCGTTGCCTTGACGTGGCGGCTGGGCGACAGGCTGTTTCCCGACCGTCCGGGCCTTGGGGCGCGGGCCGCGCTGATCCTTGCCACCACCGGGATCTTCGCGCTCTATGGTTCGCTGACGATGTTCGACACGATGCTGGCCACGGCAACGCTGACCGGTGCGCTGGCGCTGGTCTGGATGGACACCAGTACAGACCGCAGGGCGATGCTGCTTTTGGGGGCGGCCCTGGCGTTTGGGGTTCTTGCAAAGGGGCCGGTCATTCTGATCCACCTTCTGCCTTTGGCGCTGAGCCGACCTGGCTGGAGCCGCGCCGCCGCTGAGCCCGGTCGTCATGGCGCCTGGTATCTCCGCCTGCTTGGTGCGCTTGCGGTTGCACTGGCAATTCTTTCCCTCTGGCTGGTGCCTGCGCTGTGGCTGGGGGGGGCCGAATACCGGGCCGAGGTGTTGTGGCGCCAAAGCGCGGGACGCATGGTAAACGCCTTTGACCACGCGCGGCCGATCTGGTTTTTTGTTGCTATGCTGCCGATCCTGCTGTGGCCCTGGGCCTGGCGCTGGCCCGCGCTGCGGGGGCTGTTGGCCCCCGGCCTGTGGCAGGATCGCCGGGCGCGGTTCCTGATGATCTGGGGGCTGGGAACACTTTGCCTGTTCTCGCTGATCTCGGGCAAGCAATTGCATTATCTGCTGCCTGCCTTGCCCGCGGCCGCCCTTGCCCTGGCCGCCGCCCCGCCACCGCGACGCGGATTGGTCCCGGCGGTTCTGGGGTTTGTCGTGATCGCGCCGGTTCTTGTCTGGGCCGTCCTTCTGGCAACCGGGCGGGCCGAGATCGACGGTGGGCCCGTCACCACGATGGGGCCGCTGGGCATCGTGTTGTCGGCGGTTCTGGGTTTTGCGGGCATTGCCCTGCTGGGCTTGGCCGGGCGTCGTGCCCCGACGCTGGGTTGGGCGCTGATTGCTCCGGTCACGCTGCTTGTCGTGCAGGTTGCCCTGCGCGCCCCCCTGGTCGAGCATTTCGACACAGCGCGCTTTGCCGCCGAGCTGACGCGTGCCCCCGCGGCCGGCGTCGTGATCGACGGCTATCGCTATCAGGGCGAGTTTGGCTTTACCGCGCGGCTCTCGGCACCGGTCGATGTGGTGGACCCGGCCGCCCTTGACGCCTGGAGCGCCGCCCACCCCGGCGGCCTGATCGTCAGCGGCCGCGCAACGCCCCTGTCCTATCCTCAGGTGGCCGTTGGCTGGCTGGCCGGAACCTATGTTCGTCTGTACCGCCTGCCCTGACGTCAGCTTGCGTCGATGAAACAGGCCATTGTGTCGGCAATTTCCTGCGGGGTGTTCTCGCGACGGAAAAACTGGACAAACCCCGCGTCAGGCAAAACCAGATAGGTGAACGTGGAATGATCCATCAGGTAATACTCGTCGCCCGTCTCCTGTTTGGCAGAATAGGTCTTGTAGGCCCGTGACGCCACCGCGACCTGATCGGCGCTGCCGGTCAGACCGATCATGTCATCGTGAAAATAATCGGTGAATTCCCGCACTCTTTCGACGGTGTCACGCGCCGGGTCGATCGTGATGAACACAGCCTGCGCGTCATAGCCGCGCTGTTGCAACAGATCCAGAGCCTCGGCGTTGCGCGCACTGTCGGTCGGACAGACATCGGGGCAGAACGTATAGCCGAAATAGACCAGCGAGGGTTTCGTCAGAACCTCGACATCTGTCACGGTTGCGCCAGTTTCATCAACCAGGCTAAACGGGCCGCCAATGGTTGCACCCGCGACAGAGGAGGCGCTGCAATGTGCAAACCGGGCATCAGTGGGGCGGGCCAACCACCAGGCGGTGCCGCCTGCGGCCAATGCAACCGTCAGGCCCGCAATGATAAAAAATGGCATCTTCGACATGATTTGTATCCTGAAATGGGAAAAAACACGCTGCGCGCGCCACAGAACGCCCGCAGCGCAGCCGGGTCAGTTGCCCGACATACCGTTCATCTGCATCTTGCCATGGTCCATTTTCATGCCCATGCCCATGCCGACAGGGCGCTTTTCGACGGAAAACTCGACGGCAAGGTCACCCGCCTGTTCAAAGACCAGCGTCGCCGCGATCTTTTCGCCTTCCTTGAATTGGCGCCCGGCCAAGCCGATGAACATCACATGATACCCACCCGGTTGCAGCAGCACCGTTTCACCCGGCGCGATATCGATTCCCTCAAAAGACAGCATCTTGCCAACACCATCGGTCAAGACGGATTGGTGAAGCTCGACCCGTGGAAAATCCGCGCGCACGGCGATCAGCCGGTCAGCGGCGGCGCCGCTGTTGGTGATGGACATGAAACCGCCGCCCGTCATCGCCATGGGCGGTGTTTCAAACGCATGGGGGTGGCTGATTTCCAGGTCGCCAACGGTGTATTCATGGGCCCAGATGGGCGCAGCCGTGACGGCAAGTGCCGCGATAAAAGCAAGTTTCTTCAACATGTGTGATGATTCCACGATTTGGATGTGCCAACGCTGTACCAGCGCGGCAAGGTTGATTGGGTGTGGATTTTGATCGTCAGACGTGGACAGGGGGCGCGCGGGTCTGTGGCAGAAGAAGCCGTTCAACCGACCGCGCAGCAATCGGTTTGTGCGCCGCATACCGGGCCGCGACAAGCCGCTGGCACAGATCGGCAACGGCAGACTCGGCAGGCACGGTGACGACCATATGCAGGCAACAGGTGGCGCATTCGGCACACCCCGGACAATACAATTCGCCATCTTCGCACAGATCGGCAAGCGATCCACCGGCAGCCAGAAAAGGCGCCAGCCGCATTTCGAGCGTGACAAGATGGCCCGTGTCGAGCGCGCGCGCGAAACCGCCCGTCACAGTCAGAAAACCGACGATCAGCAAAAGCGCAAATGCGCCGAGGCGCGCGCGGGGTTGGCGTTGACGGTGCGTCATTACCCATGACTTTACAACGGGTCTGCACGTCGGGAAAGGAACATTTCATCGCAGGGCGACACGCCGCTTTACCCTCTGGCAACCAATCCGGGATATGGTCGGCGCATCACTCACATCGTCGCGACCGGCAACCTGACGCGCGCCTCGAACCCCGACGCATGGCCCGGACATGGCGACACCAGAACCAGTTCACTGCCGCTGCGTTCGGCAATCGCGGCAACGATCGCCAGGCCCAGCCCGCTGCCTTCGCTGGCAGCCCCAGCGCGTTCAAACCGCGTTGTCAGTCGTTCAAGGGTCTCGGGCGACAAGGCCACCCCTTCGTTCGATACGCTGAACGTACCGCGCGCCGTCAGTGTCACGTTGACCGGGGTCTGCGCGGCACCATGGCGCAACGCATTGTCGATCAGGTTGCGACACAGGATGCCGAAGGCGTCGGGGTCAAGATCGGACAGGACAGGCGTTTCGGGAAGGCGCAGCACGATCCGGCCCTGCGCGGCGCCCCGGCCCAGATCGTCGGCGATCATGCGCGCAACCGTCCGCAGATCGGATGCCTGATCCAGCCGCAGCCGCCCGCCTTCCGCGCGCGCCAGTTGCATCAGCCGTTCCGACAACCGCGTCAGCCGTTTCAGCGTCGCTTCGATCTCGGCGGCGCGGGCAATTGCGGCGGGATCGGCGGTTTCCGATTGCAGCCGCTGTGCCTGGGCAATGGCCCCGGCCAGCGGCGTGCGCAATTCATGCGCCGCATTGGCCGCAAAACTGCGCTCGGCCTCGAAGGCGGCGTTCAGGCGATCCAGCAGGCCATTCAAGGTGGCTGCCATCGGCACGATTTCGGACGGCAGATCGCTGGCCGGAACGGGCGACAGATCGCGGGCGTTGCGCGCCTCAAGACGTTCCCGAAACCGGCGCAGCGGTGCAAAACTTGTCTGCACCGCAAGAATGATCGAAAACAGCGCAATCGGCACCACGATCAGCAGGGGAAACCCCAACCCCATCTGGATTTCGCGCGCAACGCCGGCGCGATGCGCCAACGGCTCGGCCACCGTAATACGGATCGTGCCCTGCAATGCGTCATCGTTGAACAGCCGGTGCGTTGCCGTCTCGCGGAAACCCGGCCCGTCATAGACAGGAAACACCGCCGGGTCAGCCGCACGCGATTGCAGCAGGATGCGCCCCAGATCGTCGCGCACGACATAGGTGAAAAACTCTTCATAGTTGCGGATCGAGGCGAGACGTTGGGTCACGCCGTCGTCCTCGCGCCCGACGATGTCAACAACGGCCAGCGGCAACAGACGCTGGGCCGTTTCCCGAAGCGCTGAATCGAAAACCTCATCCATCTCGTTGCGCAGGATCACCGCAGTGACCGAGGCCGCAGCAATCCACAGAACCGTCAGCAGAATACCAAGCGACAGCCCCAGCCGTGCCTGCAAGCTGCGGGGCAACCTCATGGCTTGCCCAGGCGATAACCAAGGCCCCGCTCGGTGTCGATGATCCCGCTGCCCAGCTTCTTGCGCAGGCGACTGACATGAACCTCGATGGTGTTGCTTTCCACCTCGGCATCGAAGGCGTAAAGCTTGTCCTCCAGCTGTGCCTTGGACAACAGCTGACCGGGGCGGGACAGGAATGCCTCAAACAGCGCCCATTCTCGCGCGGTCAGCTGCACCGGCCTGTTGGCCCGCCGGATGCTGCGCGCCGCAAGGTCGATTTCCAGCGGGCCATGGGTGACGATCGGGTTTGGGTTGCCGGTATAGCGCCGCGCGACCGATCCGATCCGCGCCGAAAGTTCGGACAGATCGAACGGTTTGACAAGATAATCGTCAGCGCCGGCGTTCAGCCCCTCAATTCGGTCTGACACCTGGTCGAGCGCGGTCAGAATGATGACGGGCGTCACGCCGCCCGCTGTGCGCAGTGCCTTGAGAAAACCGATGCCACGGCCATCGGGCAGCATCAGGTCAAGCAGCACCAGATCATAGGCCGCACCGGCCATGGCATCTGCGGCGGCATCCAGCCGGGTTACCCAGTCCGGCGAATGACCGTCGCCCGCGATCTGGTCGCGCACGGCAGCCCCCAGGACGGTATCGTCTTCGATCAGCAAAATGCGCATGGCAGCTTCCGTTCCTTGTCAGATGACCTGTCCTGACCGCCCCGCCTGACGGAAAGCTGACGCCGGGGTGGTCCTCGCTTCAGGCTCCCGTAAGGTTTGCGGCGCATGAAGATGTCAAGGCAGGTCACAACGAGGAGTTTGGCCCATGAAGAATAGTTTGACAATTCTTGGCTTTCTCGCGGTTTTCCCGGCGGGGGTGGCCCTGGCCGATGACGATTGCTTCGTTCCCATGGCGGATTGGCAACCGCGCCATGCCGTCGCAAGTTTGGCCGAAACGAACGGCTGGTCGGTGCGCCGGATCAAGATCGACGATGGTTGCTATGAAATAGACGGTCGTGATGCCGAGGGTCGCCAAATCGAAGTGACGGTTCATCCCGCCACACTGGATGTCATCGAGATCGAATATGAAGATGAATACGACGAAGACCGCCGCAAAAAGGATCGGAGCGATGAAAGCGAAGAAGACAAAAATGACTGATGCCGCCACAGATGACGCATCACGCACAGTCCCCGGCACGGTGCGCATCTGGGATCCCCTGGTGCGGTTGTTCCACTGGGGCCTCGTCGCGGTCTTTGCTGTGGTTTGGCTGAGCGCCGAGGATCTGTCCACAGTCCACCAGATCGCCGGTTATGTCGTGGCCGGTCTTGTCGCCTTCCGCCTGGTCTGGGGCCTGGTCGGCAGCCACTATGCCCGTTTCAGCCAATTTCTGAAGGGCCCCGCCGCCACGCTGTCTTATCTCGGGGACATGAAGCGCGGCAACGAACGGCGCTATCTCGGGCACAACCCGGTGGGTGCCGCGATGATCCTGGCGCTGCTGCTGACATTGTCGGGCACCGCGCTGACCGGCTGGCTTTCAATCGAGCCCGCGCGCTTGGCGCTGCTGCCCGGACTGCCGCAGATCGTGGCGCCCGCCTGGGCGGACAATGGCGGCGAAAAAGGCGGCAGCGAAGTGATCGAGGATCTGCACGGGGTTTTTGCCAACCTGATGCTGTTTCTGGTGGTGCTGCATGTGGGGGGCGTCGTTCTGGCCTCCTTCCGACATCACGAAAACCTCGCCCGCGCCATGGTGACCGGCGACAAACGCGCGCCCGGCCCCGGCGATATTGCCTGACCCGGGCTGATCGAAATCCCCAAGGCCGAACATCCGTGCGGCCCACCTTGCCCCGCCCTTCCGGCGGGGCTTTTTCCTGACGGCAAGCTGAAGCAGGAATCGCTGCGCCGTCAGGAACGCCTCAGGTCACACCCGCAGATATTGCCCAGCAGATGAAAAGGAGACCCTGCCATGCGAAAGACACTCACGCTTCTCGTCGCGACCACGGCACTGACGGCCGCCATCGGTTTGCCCGCCTGGAGCGCAATGCACACCCCCGCCAACACTGGCCCGGCTCCCTTTGCGGCGGTGTTCGATGACGCGGCGCAGACGCTGCCCCTGATCCTGGCGAGTGATGGCGATGATGATAAAGACCGCCACGATCGAAACTCTTCCCGGCGTGGTCACGATGACGATGACGAGGAAGAAGAAGAAGATGATTGCGACGCGGAAGAAGATGACGATTGTCGTTCCGGGGCCGGCAATCCCGCGCCCGCCGGCACCGTCGCGCCGCCGCAAAACGGCCTGTTCGGCAATGGCACCCCGCCGCAGGTCAAGGTGAACTGAGGCTTTTCCACATACCTTCCAGACAAGGACTCCCCGCAATGAAATCGCTTCTTGCAACGCTTGCGCTGACCACGGCGCTGACCCTTCCGGGGCTCGCCATGGCGCGCCCCGTCACGATGACGACAACCCTGAACTCTTACGGCGGTGATGGCGCTTATCTGGCGCTTTACGTCACCGATCCCTCGGGCGCCTATGTGGGCAGTCTCTGGATGGCCGGGGGCAAGTCGAAATATTACAAGCACCTGAGCGACTGGTATCGGTTGACAGGCGGGGATAAGGCGCAGGTCAACGGCATCACCGGCGCCAGCGTTGGCGCAGGCCGCAGCCTGGAGATCACGCTTGACCTCTCTGATGCCCTGTTCGATGCCGGCTATACGCTGCACGTCGATGCCGCCGTCGAGGACATGCGCGAAAGCCCGAATGAAATCGCGGTGCCGCTGACGACGGAGAACGCGGGCAAACCGGTGCGCGGGCGTCGCTATGTCGCCGGCTTCACCTACGACATGTAAGGAGACAGGGCCATGATCCGCGTTCTTCATCGCTGGCCGGGTCTTCTGGCCCTGGCTCTCGTCACTGTCCTTGCGCTCAGCGGCGCGGCTCTGTCGGTGTTTCCGGCGGCCGAGAGGCTTGCCGCACCACAGGCCGAGGCGGAGTTGAATGTTGCCGCCCTGGCGGCGCGCATCCAGGCCGCCTATCCGGGGGTTGAGCAGATTCGCCGCGCGCCCTCGGGGCGGATCACCGCCTATTGGTTTGATCAGGGCACGCCCGGCGCGGCCGTCATCGATCCCGCAACCGGCCTTGGCGCGGGCTCGGCCGACCCCAATCAGACGCAGCGCTGGCTGACCAACCTGCACCGTTCGCTGTTCCTGGGCGATGGTGGCCGCATCGCCATGGCGATGGGCGCCGCCGCAATGCTGGTGCTGGCGCTGTCCGGCGCGGCGCTGGTCGCACGGCGGACGGGGGGCTGGC
>JAACVA010000249.1:991-2821 GCA_009992615.1 Rhodobacterales bacterium | reverse complement strand
CCGTGCCGCTCGGCCCCAGGGCGATGACATTCTCGCGCCGGTCGATCCATGTGCAGCGGGCAAGTTCCAGCACCTGCATCTTGTTGAGCTTGGGGATCGCCTTGAAGTCGAAGCTGTCGAGGCTCTTGGTGGCCGGGAACTTCGCAGCCTTGATCCGCCGTTCGATCATCCTGCGCTCGCGGTCGATGAGTTCCAGCTCGACGAGGCGCACCAGGAACTGGACGTGATCCTGACCCTCGGCAGCGCATTGGCGGGCGAGCTTGTCGTATTCCCGCAGGAAGGTAGGCAGCTTCAGCGTCTTGAGATGATCCGCGAGCAGGATCTTCGGAGCCACGGTCATGCTGCATCCCCCGACAGCAGGGACATGTAGCTGGCCGCCGACGTGGTCCCGACCTCCGCGCGCGGCAGGTATGGGTAGACATCGAGGTCCAGTTTTGGCGGCCGCCTCTCGACCTGACAGAGGACGAGGTGCTTGACGGCGTCGAAGCCGACGGCACCCAGTTGCAGAGCCTTCTTTACCGCCGCATGAAGATCGTCGAGGCCGAACGTCTCAAGCAGGCGCAGAACCTGAACATACTCGCGGCGTCCAGCCTTGATCATCCGCGCCTCCATCAGGCGGCGCAGGGTCGCGAACTCTGGTGGCAGGTCCCACTCGGCCAGCGGCGCCGCCTGATCCAAGGCGTTGATCTTCTGCTCGATGAGCGGAAGGTAGTGGACCGGATCGAAGACCATGTCCTCGCGGTCGTAGCAGCGGGGATGGCGCGCGATGACTTCGCCACCGCAGCCGATAATGACCGCGTCGACATAGCCCCTGATCCAGACGTCGCGGTGGCCGTAGGCGACCGGCACCGAATAATCGTTGGTCTTGTAGCGCACCAGCGCTTGGGAACTGACGCGTCCGGTGGCTTGGTCGCAGGCATCGAACGGCGCAGCCGGCAGGTCGGACATCGCGGCCAGATCCCGCGCGAGCCGTTGACCGATCGTCTCGGACTGGCCGCGCAGGACATCCGCCTGGCGCCGGCGGCACTGGTTCTCCAGATAAGCGTTGAACGCGTCCCAGGTCGCGAACCGTGGGATCGGAACCATGAAGTTGCGGCGGGAATAGCCGACCAAGCCCTCCGCGTTGCCCTTGTCGTTCCCCTTGCCCGGGCGGCCGTAGCGGTCGCGGAACAGGTAATGCGACAGGAACCCGCTGAAGAGCGTGGCCCGCAGACGCATCCCGTCCGGGAGGATCTTCGACACCAGGCAGCGGTCGTTGTCGTAGAGAACCGAGACCGGCACCTTGCCGAAGAACGCGAAGGCCTGGACGTGGCCATCCACCCAAGCCTCGGCAGTGGCCGCCGGATACGCCCTGACATAGCAGGCATCGCTGTGCGGCAGGTCGAAGACGAAGAAATGCGCCTTCTGCTCGACACCGCCGATGACGACTACCGCCTCGCCAAAGTCGGCCTGGGCGTGGCCCGGCGGATGCGTCAGAGGCACGAACATCTCGCGGCCGCGCCGTTCATGCTCCCGCATGTAGTCCTTCACGATCGTGTAGCCGCCGGTGAACCCGTACTCGTCGCGCAGCCGCTCGAACACCCGCTTCGCCGTGTGGCGCTGCTTGCGATGGACCCCGCGATCGCCTTCCAGCCAGCCGTCGATGATCCCGGTGAAAGCATCCAGCTTCGGCCGCTTCACAGCGGCAGTCCGCCGGTATCCGGGCGGAACCGAGAACGCCATCATCTTGGCCACGCTGTCGCGCGAGATGTTGAAATGGAGCGCCGCCTCGCGCTGGCTCATGCCCTCGGCACAGGCCAGACGAACCTTACGATACAAGTCCACGGTGAA
>JAACVA010000249.1:0-977 GCA_009992615.1 Rhodobacterales bacterium | reverse complement strand
CCCTGTCGCCAGAAAGGGCAAAGGTGGCCGACTATTCTGCCGCCCGCAGCAGGCTCATCCCGCCGCTACCATGGCCGACTTTTGCACCGCCGTTCTCAAAACCACTTAAAAAGAACAAAGCTAAAATACTGCGCAAGTCCGCGATACCGATAAGAGCCAATACTCGCACCCCGGCGCAAATCTTGGCACTGATTGCTTGTCGCGTAGGCATATGGTTTATAGAATAAACTTTGTTATACCAACTCTCGCTGATCAGAACCCATGCGCCCATTCCCGGAGGCCGATGGTCATGATGCGCCATGGCTGATCGACGATGCGCCGCCAGGCGGCGCAGGCGTGATCGAGGATGTCGTCGTAGGACCGGAAAATGCGGTTCGACAGCCAGTTGTCGCGGATGAACTGTAAGCGATGTTTTGAGGACATTGCCGTGGGGTCTTGACGCTTTCCCGGTCGGCTTGTCAGGCGGACTTAGACTGCAATGAAGTTTGCAATTTTTGTTGCAGTCTTGGGCGCGACCGGGCCCTTTTCCGCTCCGGTGGGCCGGAAGTTCCACGGCATGATTTCGTCGATCCTCGACTGCGGGTGTCCCTTCGCGATGGCCTCGAGCGTGGCCTTCAGCCAGGCAAAAGGCTCGACGCCGTTGAGCTTGCACGTGGCGACGACCGAGGCCGCGCGCGCCCAATGACGTCCGCCCTCGTCGTGGCCTGCAAAGAGGCTGTTCTTGCGCTGGAGAGCAATCGGGCGCAGCGAATTTTCAACGGGGTTCGAGTCCATTTCGATACGGCCGTCGTCGAGGAAGCGGATCAGGCCAGTCCTGTAGCGCGTCAACCATCTTGTCCGTGAGCGTCAACCACCTTGGCCGGTTTTGAGGCCGCCGGGTTGGCGTTACTGGAATTGTTTGCGCATTCCGGGGCATCCGGTCACTTGTTCCGACGACATCCGGTCGGGCGTTCCGAAGTATCCGGTCACTCCGAGCC
>JAACVA010000023.1 GCA_009992615.1 Rhodobacterales bacterium | reverse complement strand
CGGAACTTGGTGCTGGCCTTGAAACATGGTGACCGGCAAGACATCATTGCACCGGCCGCCCGGTGGATGCACCGCGCCGCACGGGATGTGATGACGCCCCGCAGTTTGTTGGTGCCGGTGCCCATACACTGGCTGCGGATGCTCAGGCGGCGGTTCAACCAATCTGCGTTGCTGGCAACGGCCCTGGCGCGCGAGGCGAAGGTGCAGGTGTCACCCCGGGCCCTGTTGCGCGCGCGCAACACCGACCGGCAGGATGGCAAAACTCTGGAACAGCGGTTCGCCAATGTCAGCGCCGCAATAAAGCCCCATCCGAAATACGGCGCGCTTCTGGCGGGGCGCGATGTTATTCTAGTGGATGATGTGATGACCACCGGCGCCACCCTGGCGGCCTGTGCCGAGGCCTGCTTCGCAGGAGGCGCGATCGCCGTGGATATTGTGACACTGGCGCGCGTCGCCAAGGACACCTAAGTTGGCTGTTGAAACGATGTACAGGAGCGCAGGATGGCCAATGTTGAAATTTACACGTCCCCCAGTTGTGGCTATTGCCACGCGGCCAAGCGGCTGCTGACACAAAAGGGTGTGGGGTTTGTCGAAACCGATGTGTCGCGAGATGCGGCGCAGAAACAGGTGATGATGCGCCGCGCCAACGGGCACCGTACCGTGCCGCAAATCTTTATCGACGGCAATCATGTGGGCGGCTACGATGATTTGAACGCGCTGGATCGGGCGGGCAAGCTTGATCCGATGCTGGCGGGGTGACTGCCCGCCCTCGCCCCCGACCGGGCGGTCATGCGGCGGCGAGACAGGCCGCTGCGCGGCGAATAATGCCTCCGGCGGAGGTATTTACGGCAAGAAAGAGATCAGGCCGGTTTCACGCTGGTGGTGACGTAGTTGCAGCCGAGGTCACGGTCGGACAGGCGCCATGTCCAGCCGATTGGATTGAAAACAAAGCCCGTTTTGTCCACCGGTGTCATTCCCGCCTGGCGCAGCAGATCGTATAATTCATCGGGGGTAATGAACTTGGCCCATTCGTGGGTGCCCTTGGGCAGCCAGCGCATGACCCATTCTGCCCCGACAATCGCCATGGCGAAACTTTTCGGCGTGCGGTTCAGGGTGGAGCAGGTCATCAGGCCACCAGGTTTCAGCAGCTGTCGGCAGGCCGTGAGATAAGACAGCGGATCGGCCACATGCTCGACCACCTCCATGTTCAGGAGGACGTCAAACTGTTCGCCCGCTGCGGCCATATCTTCGGCCGTGGTGTGGCGATAGTCGATGGTGAGGCCCGATTGTTCGGCGTGGATCTGCGCCACAGGTATGTTGCGCGGGGCAGCATCTGCCCCAACCACATCGGCCCCAAGACGCGCCATCGGTTCGGACAACAGGCCGCCGCCGCAGCCGATGTCGAGGATGCGCAGCCCGTTGAAAGGCAGAGGCGATTTCAGGTCACGGTCAAATTCGGATGCGATCTGCGCGGTGATGTAATCCAGTCGGCAGGGATTCAGCATGTGCAGCGGTTTGAACTTGCCCTCGGGATCCCACCATTCGGTGGCCATAGCCTCGAATTTGGCAATTTCGCCGGCGTCTATCGTAGAGTGCGGTGCGGATTGGGTCATTGATATGATACTTTTTCCATGCAGGCCCGTGGCAGGGCGGCTTATTGCGATATATAGGTCTGACATGGACAAGGTCTCGGGTCAAAAAAGCGCAAGCAGTTATCTTTATCCGCCGGTCGATCCGTTCGATCAGCGGATGCTGGACGTGGGCGACGGGCATCGGATTTACGTCGAGCAATGCGGCCGGCGCGATGGGGTGCCTGTGGTGGTGCTGCACGGTGGGCCGGGCGGGGGATGTTCGCCATCAATGCGTCGCTATTTCGACCCGTCGGTATATCGGATAATCCTGTTCGATCAGCGCGGCTGTGGCCGTTCGCGCCCCCATGCCAGCGTCGAGGCGAACACCACATGGCATCTGGTGGCGGATATCGAGCGGATTCGACGCGCCCTTTCGATTGACAGATGGATCGTGTTCGGCGGCAGCTGGGGGGCGACGCTGGCGCTGATCTATGCTCAGGCGCATCCGGCGCAGGTGGCACATCTGGTGCTGCGCGGTGTGTTCCTGATGACACAGGCCGAGCTGAGCTGGTTCTATGGCGGGGGGGCGGGGCAGTTCTGGCCCGATGTCTGGTCCCGATTCACCGATCCGGTGCCTTTGGACGAGCGGCATGATTTGATCGGCGCCTATCACCGGCGGCTGTTTTCCGGTGACATGATGGTGGAAACGCGGTTCGCGCGGGCCTGGGCAGCCTGGGAAAACACCTTGGCCAGCATCGAGAATGACGGCCCCGGCGGTGAAAGCCCGGCGGAATATGCCCGCGCTTTTGCACGGCTGGAGAACCACTATTTCACCCATGCCGGGTTTCTGGTTCGTGACGGGCAAATCCTGGACGACATGGGGCGGCTGAAAAATGTGCCGGGCACCATCGTGCAGGGGCGGTACGACATGATTTGCCCGCCGGTTTCGGCCCACAAGCTGCACAAGGCCTGGCCCGGATCGCAGTTGATAATGGTGCCGAGGGCGGGGCACGCCCTGTCAGAACCGGGAATCAGCCGGGCCCTTGTGCAGACGATGAACGGCTTGCGCCCATCCTTGTAGGCGCGATTGCTTGATTTGACCCGACATCATGGGTTTACAGACGGCCCTGCGGTTAATTAACCTGCCGGTCAACAAACCGCAGGGGGTTGCCCATTGGTTTCTGTCACACGCATCGTGCTGCAACGGCTGGTTTTGGGTCTGTTGACGCTGTTCGTCGTGTCCATCGTGATCTTTATTGCGGTCAACATGTTGCCCGGTGATTTTGCCCAGGCGATCCTGGGTCAGGGTGCAACGCCAGAGGCGGTCGAGGCGATTCGGCGTGATCTGGGATTGGACCAACCGCCGGTTATCCGATATTTCCAGTGGCTGGGCAGGGCATTGCAGGGCGATCTGGGGTCAAGTTTTGCACAGGCCAATTTCGCCAACTTCACCGGAACCGAATCCGGTGCCACCACCGTGGCGGCTCAGATTGCGCCGCGGTTTGCCAACACGATGTTTCTGGCCGGTGTAACGGCGGCCATTGCGGTGCCTGTGTCGCTGGTTCTCGGGATTCTGGCGGCGCTGTATCGCAATTCCGCCTTTGACCGGGTGGCCAATATTTTCACACTGTCGTCGATCTCGAGCCCTGAATTC
Organism: Rhodobacterales bacterium; assembly: GCA_009992615.1. Lineage (GTDB taxonomy): Bacteria > Pseudomonadota > Alphaproteobacteria > Rhodobacterales > Rhodobacteraceae > Oceaniglobus. Next base: position 12,679 of record JAACVA010000023.1, on the reverse strand, counting down.
TTTTTGGCCTATGTGTTGATCTTGTTTCTGGCGGTGCTGAACCCGCTGTTGCCCTCACTGTCGAATATCTATTCCGACATGACGCTGGGCCAGAGGGTGGAGCGGACGCTGCTGCCGGCGCTGACCCTGACATTGGTCGTGACAGCGCATATGATGCGGATGACCCGGGCGGCGATCATCAATCTGCTGGCCAGCCCCTATATCGAAATGGCCCGGCTGAAGGGGCTGTCGCCGCTGCGGGTGATCGTGCATCATGCGTTGCCCAATGCCCTGGCCCCGATCATCAATGTGATCGCGCTGAACCTCGCCTATCTGATCACCGGGGTTGTGGTGGTTGAGGTGGTGTTTGTGTATCCCGGTATCGGCCAGTTGTTCGTGGATGCGGTGAAGATCCGCGATATTCCGATGGTACAGGCGTGCTGCCTGATTTTTGCAGCGGCGTATATCCTGTTGAATTTTTCGGCCGATATTCTGTCGATCCTGTCCAATCCCCGGTTGCGGCATCCGAAATGACGATGCTGGTGTGGATCGTCGGATGTGTTGCCGCATTGATTGGCGCGGGCTGGGTGTTTCGATTCATCGGACGGTTGACCGGCGGGACAGTGTTCCGCGACATGGAAATTGCCACCGCCTTTGGTTATATGTTGGCCTTGGCGTCGGTGGGGCTGGGGGTCTGGCTGTTTTTTTTCGTCGAGGCGGCGGTTTTTTTTCGCTGGGCGGTTCAGGGGTTCATCGGCTTTGCCATCGCGGCATTTCTGTTTCGCCTGCTGGGCCGTCATCTGGGGCCGAACAGCACCCGACGGTTGTTTCGGCAGATGCCGCTGACCGCAAGTTTCGGCATCATGATCGTTTTGATCTATGCCATTCTGGCAATCTTTGCTGGGGCCATCGCGCCACATGGCCAGGAAGAGGTGTTCGCACAGGTCAACCTGTTGCCGGGCGGCAATGTGGCGATGGGCGGTGATCCGGCGTTCCCTCTGGGCACCGACCAGATCGGGCGCGACCTGCTGAGTCGCCTGATCTATGGCGCGCAGAACACGGTGGGCATCGCCTTTGCCACCACGGTTATCGCGTTTTTGCTGGGCGGCACGCTGGGGTTTTTGGCGGCCACCCTCGGCGGATGGCTTGACCAGCTTCTGAGCCGGATGGTGGATGTGCTGATGGCGATTCCGTCGCTGATCTTTGCGTTGCTGTTGATGACGATTGCCAGCGCCTGGGCCGGATCACAGCAACAGCTTTTGACCGTGTACATGATTCTGATCATCGCGGTGATCGATTCGACCCGTGTCTATCGTCTGGCGCGGGCGGTGGGCGGCAATATCGTGGTGATGGATTATATCGAAGCGGCCAAGCTGCGCGGTGAAGGGCTGTTGTATCTGATCTTCAAGGAAATTCTGCCAAATGCCATGGCACCCTTGCTGGCCGAATTCGGGCTGCGGTTCTGTTTCGTGTTCCTGACCATCGCGTCGCTGTCGTTTCTTGGGGTGGGCATCCAACCGCCTTTGGCGGACTGGGGCACCATGGTGCGCGACCTGTCGCAATTCATCAACTTTGCGGCGTTTTCACCGCTGACCGCCGCGCTGCCGCTGATGGCGGCGGGGGCGATTGCGCTGTTGACGGTGGCGGTGAATTTCGTGGTTGACTGGATGTTGCAAAAATCCTCGGGGTTGAAGGAATGACGCAGCCCCTATTGAAAATCCGCGGGCTGAAGATCGAGGGACGGTCAGACGAAACCTGGACCCCGATCATCAATGGCATCGACCTGGATCTGAACCGGGGCGACGTATTGGGTCTGATTGGTGAATCAGGCGCCGGAAAATCCACTCTTGGGCTGGCTGCCATGGGGTTTACGCGCGATGGCTGCCGCATCTCGGCAGGATCAGTCGAATTTGACGGGATCGAGCTGGTCAATGCCTCGGCGGCCGTGAAGCGCGCGCTGCTGGGCAAGCGGATCGCCTATGTGGCGCAATCAGCGGCGGCCAGTTTCAACCCCGCCCATCGACTCATCGACCAGCATACCGAAGGCCCGGTTCAGCACGGAGTGATGAGCCGAGCCGAATCCGAGGCCGACGGGATCGAGCTGTATCGCAAGCTGCGCCTGCCCAACGCCGATGACATCGGTTTTCGTTATCCCCATCAGGTCAGCGGTGGCCAGTTGCAGCGGGCGATGACGGCCATGGCCATGTCGTGCCGGCCCGATCTTATCATCTTTGACGAACCCACAACCGCGCTGGACGTGACCACCCAGATTGAGGTTCTGGCGGCGATCCGCGACATCGTGCAACAATTCGACACCGCCGCAGTCTATATCACCCATGATCTGGCTGTCGTGGCGCAGATGGCCGACCGGATCAAGGTTCTGTTGCAGGGTGACGAGGTGGAAGAGGCTGACACCCGCACCATGCTGTCGGCGCCGACCGAGGAATACACCAAATCGCTGTGGGCGGTGCGCCGTTTTCAGCGGCCCGCCAAACCTGCGATTCCCGCCGATGCCACGCCGGTGGTGTCGGTGCGCGGTATCACGGCGGCCTATGCCGCGACGACGGTGCTGCACGATATCAGTTTCGATATGTACGCCGGGCGCACCGTGGCCGTGGTGGGCGAAAGTGGATCGGGCAAATCGACCGTGGCGCGCTGTATCACCGGGCTGTTGCCGCCGAAATCGGGCGCAATTGAATTCATGGGAACGGCACTGCCGGCAGATTATCGCAAGCGCAGCAAGGACCAGCTGCGCCAGATCCAGATGATCTATCAGATGGCCGACACCGCCCTGAACCCGCGCAAGACGATTGGCCAGATCATAGGCCGCCCGGTCGAATTCTATCTGGGGCTGAAAGGCGCGAAACGGCGGGCGCGGGTCGAAGACCTGTTGAATTTGATCGAGCTTGAGCCGAAAATATATTTTGACCGTTTGCCATCTGAATTGTCGGGTGGCCAGAAACAGCGCATCGGTATCGCTCGTGCGCTGGCCGCCGAACCGCAATTCATCATCTGCGACGAAGTGACCAGCGCGCTGGATCAACTTGTCGCCGAGGGCATTCTGAAATTGCTGGCGCGCCTTCAGGATGAGTTGGGGCTGACCTATATGGTCATCACCCATGATCTGGCGACGGTGCGTGCCATCGCGGATGAGATGGTGGTGATGAAGGACGGGCGCGTGGTGGAACAGGGCGGCAAGGAACAGATGTTCGCGCCGCCGCACCACCCCTATACGGATCTGCTGCTGTCCTCGGTGCCCGAAATGGACCCGGATTGGCTGACCTGTCTGCTGGAAGAACGTGGTGTTGATAACATCGGTGACGCCGCTGTTGGCAAAATGTGACATAATCGCCCTATGATGGGGTGCCAAGACCGCGGGGCCAGCCCGTGAGACGAAGCAATACAGGGAGATTGACATGACACGGATTTCACGACGTGGGTTACTGCGCAGCGGGGCTGCCGCCGGTGTGCTGGCCGCCACCGGCCTGCCGGTTCTGGCCCAGGCAAAAAAGGGCGGTCGCCTGCGGGTGGGGCTGAACGGGGCCAACACCAGCGACAGCTGGGATGGGCGCACCCATTCCGACGCCTTCATGGTCAACTGTGGACAGGGTGCGGTGTTTGATTGCCTGACCGAAGTGTCGGCCAGCGGTGAGTTGATCGGCGAACTCGCTGAAAGTTGGGAGGCCAGCCCAGACGCAAAAACCTGGACATTCACCCTGCGCCAAGGCGTCACATTTCACAATGGCAAGGCGTTCGGCGCCGATGACGTGATCGCATCGTTGAACATGCATGTGGCCGAAGGTGCGAAATCGGCGGCGCAGCCGATCGTTTCTGCGGTCACAGAGATGAAAAAGCTGGGCACGCATCAGGTGCAGATTACGCTGAACGCTGGCAATGCCGATTTCCCTTTCCTGATGTCGGATTATCACATCCTCATGTATCCTGCGGGCCAAATCGAAGAGGCCATCGCCAAGGGCATCGGCACCGGCCTGTACGAGGTGGTCAGTTTCGATCCTGGCGTGCGGTTCGTAGGCAAGCGTGTGGCGGGTCATTACAAGGATGGTCGCGCCGGTTGGTTCGACGAGATTGAAATTATCGCAATCAATGATTCATCGGCCCGCACGACAGCTCTGCTGACCAATCAGGTGGATGTGATCAACCGGATCGATTTCAAGACCGAGCCTTTGTTGCGCGCCAACCCCAAGACAATGATCTTTGAGGTAACCGGTAACCAGCACAACACATTTCCGATGTTGATGGATGTGCCGCCGTTCGACAACCTGGATGTGCGTCTGGCGCTGAAATGGTCGGTCGACCGCCAGGAACTGGTTGATAAAATTCTGCAAGGGCACGGGCGTGTAGGCAACGACCACCCGATCGGCCCGGCAAACCAGTATTATGCAGACGACCTGCCGCAGATCGAGATGGATCTCGACAAGGCAAAGTTTCACCTGAAACAGGCGGGGCGTGACAATCTGATGGTTGATCTGCATGTGTCCAATGCCGCCTTCAATGGTGCGGTGGACGCAGCCCAGTTGTATCAGGCGTCGGCCAAGGGGGCGGGCATTAACATCAACGTCGTGCGGGAACCGGCGGATGGTTATTGGTCGAATGTCTGGCTGAAAAAACCATGGTGCGCGTCCTATTACTCGGGCCGTGCGACCGAAGACTGGATGTTCGCCACCGCCTATGAATCCGGCGCCCCTTGGAACGAAAGCCATTGGGAAGACGCGCGGTTCAACGAGTTGATGCTGATGGGCCGCAAGGAGTTGGATTCGGCGAGGCGGCGGACGATCTATCATGAAATGCAGCAGATCCTGTCGGAACGCGGCAGCAGCGTTATTCCGATGTACGCCAACTATGTCGATGCAGCATCGACCGCGTTGGCCCACGGCGAAAACATCGGGAACAATTACCAGATGGACGGATCGCGCATCGTTGAACGGTGGTGGTTCGCCTGAGCGAGCCACCCGGCCTGTCACGAAAACGCCCTGCCTTTTCTTGGCGGGGCGTTTTTCATTCTGCCGCCAGTTCAGCAACCGCGTGCCGACGCAAGACACGTGCGATTTCGTGAAACATGTCGGTTTTGCTCAGCGGCTTTGACAGATAGCCGTCCAACCCGGAAGAAAGATAGAATTCGCGGTCTTCTGCGGCTGCGTCGGCAGTCAGCGCGATAACCGGTACATTTCCAGCAGGCAATGGCAAGGTGCGCAACTGTTCCAGGGTTTCAAGGCCGCTGAGATCGGGCATATGCATGTCCAGAAGGACCAGATCACAGTCTTTGGTCCGCAGGAAGGCCAAGGCGCTGGCGCCACTGTCGGCTTCGGTGACATGCATCTGGGCCTTTTCGAGGAAGGCCCGTGCGATCATGCGGTTGGCGCGATTGTCATCGACCAGAAGCACCCGCTGCGCTGTCAGGCTGAGCGCCGCGAGGGCGTTGATCTGGTCCGGGGCGGGGCCGGGCATGGCCTGTGCCGTCAGTGGATCGGGCAGGACCAACGGCATTGCAAAGCAGAATTTGGTGCCATGCCCGACCTTGGATTGCACGGTCAGATCCCCATTCATCATCTGGGCCAGCCCGCGTGAAATGACCAGGCCAAGGCCGGTGCCCCCCGCTGCCCTTTCGGTGTTGGTATCGACCTGAGAAAACGACCTGAACAGCTGCGCCTGATCTGCTAGTGTCATGCCCTGTCCGGTGTCTTTCACCTCGAAACAGATATGGTCACCTGACGGGGTGTTATACCGGAACAGATGCAGACAAATCCGCCCTGCGTCGGTGAACTTGATCGCGTTCGACATCAGATTCGATACGATCTGCCGCACGCGCAGACCGTCCATCAACAAAAGCGGCGGAATGTCCGGGTCAATCTTGACCTGCTGCTCCAGACCCTTGGCCCGGGCGAGATCGGCAAAAAGCCGCGTAACGGTGTGCACCAGTTGCCGAATATCGGTTGGGCCGGGTTTTATCTGCATCTTGCCAGCTTCGATCTTGGCGTGGTCCAGCACATCGTCGACCAGCGCGCGCAGGGTGAGGGCAGAACTGTACAGCACCTCGGCGCGGTCCTTTTCGCGGGCGGTTTGCGCATCTTCGACGGCCAGTTGCGCCACCCCGAGGATTCCGTTCAGGGGGGTGCGGATTTCATGGCTCATCGAGGCAACAAAACGGCTTTTGGCGCGGCTTGCCTCTTCGGCGGTGTTGCGCGCGGCAACCAGGGATTGCCGCATCCTGTGCATTTCAAATATGCCGCGGGTGACATAGAAACACAGCACCAGAAACGCACCCATAGCAGACAGATAGATTGCGGGGTCGGTTTCATCGTTCATTTCCTGCTGTGCGATGATCAATCCGGCAACCATGATGGGCAGGATGATCGCGAGGGTCAGCGGCAGATGATATGATCGCACGACGATCACATGCATGATCGAACCAAAGAACACAGCGAAGGCAAACACGGCTGCTGCGCCGCTATGGTGGGACCATGCCATTACGGGAACAACCATCAATGCGGCGCTGCCAATCGCGCAGGACAGGAACTGTACCGCGTACCAGACCCGTGAAAAGCCGCGCTTGAGGTGAAGAATCGATGCGGCACCGATGATTTCACTTGTCGCATACAGAAGATAGAGCAGGAACATCAGGTGCGGATCGACGATGACTGTACCAAAGGCAAAAGACGCGGTGACCGACACCAACCGCATGGTCAAATCGCGATGGGACATGTCGATCTGGCGAACCAGAGAATCAAGAAACGAAGCGCTGGGCACGGTGATCCTGCAAGTATGTGACCGCACCACTATTGCGCCAATCCCTTAACGTAAGGTGGATTTCCTGCCATTCTGTGCGATGCCCCTTGCGTTTTTCGGGATATGTCCCTAACTACGGTCCATCAGCGGCGCATCGGGGTCCAAACCCGAAGCTTCCACCGGAAAGTTTCACGGGCCGCGCGCCCGTTTTTTTATGCCTGATCCTTGGAAATACAGGTCTGCCATGTCCGACATGATCGCAAAAGCCACCATTGACCGCCGCCTGGCCGAAATCATCACTCCGGTGATCGAGGGGCTGGGCTTTGAACTTGTGCGCGTGCGGTATATGGGCGGCAAGACACCCACGGTGCAGATCATGGCCGACAAACCCGATGGCGGAATTGAGGTGGACGACTGCGGCACCATTTCCACCGCTGTCTCGGCCCATCTGGATGTCGAAGACCCGATCGAAGAGGCTTACACTCTTGAAGTGTCCAGTCCCGGTATCGACCGGCCATTGACACGCCTGAAGGATTTCGATGTCTGGCAGGGATACGAGGCACGGATCGAAACGACCGAGTTGATTGACGGGCGCCGCCGGTTCAAGGGCATCCTTGCCGGAATCGACGGTGACGATGTGCTGATCGAAATCGAAGAGGGCACCATCGGGCTGAATTTTGACTGGTTGTCGGATGCAAAGCTGATTCTGACCGAGGATCTGATCCGTGATGTCCTGCGGTCCCGCAAGGATGCCGGGCAGATCGACGAAACCCAGTTCGATGCGGTGGAAACCGTTCTGGACGACGAAGACGATGACACGGCCACACCGGCCCCAAGGGAGAACTGAGCCATGGCGATCACCTCTGCCAACCAGCTTGAGCTTTTGCAAACCGCCGAAGCGGTGGCACGCGAAAAGATGATCGATCCCAATCTTGTGGTCGAGGCCATGGAAGAATCCCTCGCCCGCGCCGCCAAGTCCCGGTACGGCAGCGAAATGGACATCCGTGTCCATATTGATCGCAAGACGGGCCGCGCCGCGTTCACCCGGGTGCGCACCGTGGTCGAAGATGACGCCGTCGAAAATTATCAGTCCGAACTCACCGTCAAGGATGCCAAACAGTTTCTGGCCGACCCCAAGGTGGGCGACGAAATCAAGGACGAGGTGCCGCCGGTCGAAATGGGCCGCATCGCCGCGCAATCGGCCAAGCAGGTGATCTTGCAAAAGGTGCGCGAGGCCGAGCGTGATCGCCAGTACGAAGAATTCAAAGACCGTGCAGGCAGCATCATCAACGGTGTCGTCAAGCGCGAGGAATACGGCAATATCATCGTCGACATCGGTCGTGGTGAAGGGATTCTGCGCCGCAACGACAAGATCGGGCGCGAAAGCTATCGCCCGAATGACCGGGTGCGGTGTTATATCAAGGACGTGCGCCGCGAAGTGCGTGGGCCGCAGATTTTCCTGTCGCGCACCGATCCACAGTTCATGGCTGAGCTGTTCAAGATGGAAGTGCCGGAAATCTATGAGGGCATCATCGAGATCAAGGCGGTTGCCCGCGACCCCGGTTCGCGCGCCAAGATCGCTGTGATTTCCTATGACAGCAGCATTGATCCCGTAGGCGCCTGCGTCGGGATGCGCGGCAGCCGGGTGCAGGCCGTGGTGAACGAGCTTCAGGGCGAGAAGATCGACATCATCCCGTGGAACGAGGACATGCCGACCTTCCTGGTCAATGCGTTGCAACCGGCGGAAGTGTCCAAGGTGGTGCTGGATGAAGAAACCGGCCGGATCGAAGTGGTGGTGCCCGACGAACAACTGAGCCTGGCGATTGGTCGGCGCGGTCAGAATGTGCGCCTTGCGTCGCAGCTGACCGGGCTGGACATCGACATCATGACCGAGGAAGAAGAATCAAAACGCCGCCAGGCCGAGTTTGAAGAACGCACCAAGCTGTTCATGGACACGCTGGACCTGGATGAATTCTTTGCCCAGCTTCTGGTGTCTGAAGGGTTTACCAACCTCGAAGAAGTGGCCTATGTCGAAGCTGACGAGCTGTTGGTGATTGACGGCGTGGATGACAGCACAGCCGCCGAGCTTCAGGCGCGCGCAAAGGATTACCTTGACGAACAGAACCGAAAGGCGCTGGAAGCGGCTCGTGCCATGGGTGTTGAGCAGAGCCTCATTGATTTTGAAGGTTTGACCCCCCAGATGTTGGAGGCCTTGGCTGCGGATGGTGTGAAGACGCTGGAAGATTTCGCAACCTGCGCCGACTGGGAACTGGCCGGAGGCTGGACAACCGTCGACGGGGCGCGCGTCAAGGATGACGGTGTGCTTGAGAAGTTTGACCTTTCTCTCGAAGAGGCGCAGAATATGGTGATGACGGCCCGGATTCAATTGGGCTGGGTCGATCCAGCCGATCTTGCCGGCGAAGATGACAACGCTGACGAGACCCAAGGGTAAGGGCTGATCGCCATGACCCGCGGTGGCCGCGAACCTGACTATACCGACCCCGAGCGCAAGTGTATTGCGACAGGCGAGGTGAATCCAAAGCGGGGATTGATCCGCTTTGTGGTGGGGCCGGATGACACGATTTATCCCGACCTTGCGGAAAAGTTGCCGGGGCGCGGGATATGGGTGTCGGCCGAGCGCGCGGCGCTGGAGTTGGCGGTGAAGAAGAAATTGTTTTCGCGTGGCGCGAAACAGCAGGTGAAGGTGCCGCCCACCCTTGTGGCGGATGTCGAGGCGGCCTTGTTGCGCCGTGTGACCGATCGGTTGGCCATGGCGCGCAAGGCGGGCAAGGCCATCGCCGGATATGAGAAGGTAAAGGGGTGGCTGGACCAGGAAAAGGCAGCCATCCTGATTCAGGCATCGGATGGTTCGGCCCGCGGCAAATCCAAGCTGCGGCCACCCGGCGGGCGGGGATCGTTTTTCGAGATTCTGACTGCGCCAGAATTGGGTTTGGCATTCGGTCGGGAACATGTGATACATGCGGCGCTTGCGGCAGGGGGACTCACTGACAGGTTCAGGGAGGACGCCGTTCGGCTTTCAGGCGTGCGCGAAGAAGTCGGTGGAGACACCATCGGAAAGGTAAGTAAGACCACATGAGCGATAGTGACGGCAAGAAAACACTCGGCCTTCGGGGCGGACCCCGATCCGGACAGGTGAAGCAAAGCTTCAGCCATGGTCGGACCAAGAGTGTCGTGGTCGAGACCAAGCGCAAGCGGGTAGTTGTACCCAAACCAACGGCTGACAAGCCGGCCGGTGGCACCGGTCGTGCGGCGGGCGGTGATCCGTCCAAGCGGCCTGCGGGCATTTCGGACGCGGAACTCGAACGCCGGATGAAGGCGCTTGCCGCCGCCCGCGCCCGCGAAAGCGAAGAGGCTGCGGCCCGTGAGGCCGAGGAAAAGGCACGTTCGGAAGAACGTGAAAGGCGCCGCGCCGAAATCGAGGCGAAAGAGGCCGAGCAGCGCGAAATCGAGGAATTGGCCAAGGCCAAAGCCGAGGAAGACGCCCAGCGCCTGAAGGCCGAAGCCGCCGCCAAGGCGAAAGCCGCCGCGCCGGCCCCCGCCGCCGCGCCCGCCGCGACTCCCGCCGATCTGGAAGCCAAGGCTGCGGATACGGGCCGCAACAAAGGCGCCACAACCACCGCGCGCAAGGTCGATGACCGTGACGCCGACCGCACAGCCAAGCCAACCAAAGGCCGCGATGATTCGCGCCGCGCCGGCAAGCTGACGCTGAACCAGGCTTTGACCGGTGGCGAAGGTGGCCGGCAACGTTCCATGGCGCAGATGAAGCGCAAGCAGGAGCGTGCGCGCCAAAAAGCCATGGGTCAGAACATCGACCGTGAAAAGGTTGTGCGCAACGTCAACCTGCCCCCGGCGATTACGGTGCAGGAACTGGCCAATCGCATGGCCGAACGTGTCGCAGACGTCGTCAAGATGCTGATGAAAGAGGGCGTCATGGCGACGCAGAATCAGACAATTGACGCTGACACTGCGGAACTGGTGATCGAGGAATTCGGTCACAAGGTGGTCCGCGTTTCCGATGCCGACGTTGAGCAAGTGATTGACATGGTTCAGGATGCACCTGACGATCTGCAACCGCGGGCGCCGATCATCACCGTGATGGGCCATGTCGACCACGGCAAGACGTCTCTGTTGGATGCGATCCGCAAATCCAAGGTTGTCGCGGGCGAGGCGGGTGGTATCACCCAGCACATCGGTGCCTATCAGGTGGTCACCGACAAAGGTGCACATCTGACGTTCCTTGACACACCTGGCCACGCGGCCTTCACTTCGATGCGGGCCCGTGGGGCTCAGGTGACCGATATTGTGGTTTTGGTGGTTGCGGCCGATGATGCCGTGATGCCTCAGACGATCGAGGCGATTCACCATGCCAAGGCCGCCAAGGTGCCGATGATCGTGGCAATCAACAAGATTGACCGTCCTGCCGCAAACCCGACCAAGGTGCGGACCGACCTTCTGAACCACGAAGTGGTGGTTGAGGCGATGTCGGGCGACGTTCTGGATGTCGAGGTTTCGGCCATCACCGGCCAAGGTCTGGACAATCTGCTGGAAGCCATCAGCCTTCAGGCTGAACTGCTTGACCTCAAGGCCAACCCAAAACGTGCGGCCATGGGGGCCGTGATCGAGGCCCAGCTCGACGTGGGCCGCGGCCCCGTGGCCACGGTTCTGGTGCAAAACGGCACTCTACGGCGCGGTGACATCTTTGTCGTTGGTGAACAATGGGGCAAAGTTCGTGCCCTGGTCAACGACAAGGGCGAGCGCGTCGACGAGGCCGGTCCTTCCGAGCCTGTCGAGGTATTGGGCCTGAATGGCACACCCGAGGCGGGCGATGTTCTGAACGTCGTCGACACCGAGGCCCAAGCGCGCGAAATCGCGGAATACCGTGAAAAGGCGGCGAAAGAAAAACGCGCCGCCGTGGGTGCGGCAACGACGCTCGAACAGATGATGGCCAAGGCCAAGGCGGATCAGACCGTTGCCGAACTGCCCATCCTCATCAAGGCGGATGTACAAGGCAGCGCCGAGGCGATCGTTCAGGCGATGGAAAAGATCGGCAACGACGAGGTGCGTGTGCGCGTCCTGCATTCGGGCGTCGGCGCGATCACCGAGACAGACGTCGGCCTTGCCGAGGCCAGCGGTGCGCCGATCATCGGCTTCAATGTGCGGGCCAATGCCAGTGCGCGCAACACCGCCAACCAGAAGGGTGTCGAGATCCGCTATTACTCGGTCATCTACGACCTGGTGGATGATGTGAAAGCGGCGGCCAGCGGTCTGTTGTCGGCAGAGGTGCGTGAAACCTTCATCGGCTATGCCGAAGTCCGCGAAGTGTTCAAGGTGTCGAACGTCGGCAAGGTGGCCGGGTGTCTGGTTACCGAGGGCGTGGCGCGGCGCAGCGCCGGTGTGCGGTTGCTGCGTGATCATACCGTGATTCACGAAGGCACGCTGAAAACGCTGAAGCGCTTCAAGGATGAAGTGGCTGAAGTACATTCGGGCCAAGAATGCGGCATGGCCTTTGAGAACTATGACGATGTGCGGCCAAAGGATGTGATCGAGATTTTCACCCGGGAAGAGATTGAGCGAAACCTCAACTGATCAGCGTTGTTTACCGCAAAAAAAGGACAGTCCCAAGTGACTGTCCTTTTTCTATTTCGTGAGAGTTTCTTGTGTTTTCTGCAGGTTCAGTCTGTTGTAGTGTCCTGAACGAGGCGCCCGGTGTATTCGTTTACGCCAACTTGGACGACGGCGCGACCGTCAGCCAGTGACCGCAACAGAACCCCTTGAACCGACACATAGCTTCCGATTGTGATTGTCTTGACCATAGCTTCATCTCCCTGTTCGCCCTAAGAGTCGGATTCGAAACTAAGCCAACGCGCTCAGGCCCTTGCGAGATAGCGGGTGACGCGTCGGATGTGGGCGATGAGCACCCATGCCTCGGCGCTGG
>JAACVA010000248.1:466-3315 GCA_009992615.1 Rhodobacterales bacterium | reverse complement strand
TTCATGGGCCAGATGACCGCCGCCGGCAAGGTGCCTCCGGCACGGGTGCTGGTCGTCGGCGCCGGCGTCGCGGGGCTGGCGGCGATCGGCACCTCGGTCGCCCTCGGCGCGATCACGATGGCCTTCGATGTACGCCCCGAAGTGGCCGAGCAGATCGAATCGATGGGCGCGGAGTTCGTCTTTCTCGACTTCGACGAGAATCAGACCGACGGCGCGGAAACCGGTGGCTATGCGGCCCCGTCCAGCCCCGAGTTTCGCGAGAAACAGCTGGAAAAGTTTCGCCAACTGGCGCCGGAGGTCGATATCGTCATCACCACGGCGCTGATCCCAAACCGCCCTGCGCCGGAGCTCTGGACCGAGGACATGGTCGAGGCGATGAAGCCCGGCTCGATCATCGTCGACCTGGCCGCCGAGCGCGGCGGCAACTGCACGCTGACGCGGGCCGATGAAAGAATCGTCACCGACAACGGCGTCACCATCATCGGCTACACCGACTTCCCCAGCCGCATGGCGACCCAGTCCTCCAATCTTTACGCCAACAATATCCGGCACATGCTCGATGACCTGACGCCGGAAAAAGACGGCACACCGGTCATCAACATGGAGGACGACGTGATCCGCGGCACGCTGGTCACCCACGAGGGCGAAATCACCTGGCCGCCGCCGGCGCCGAAGATCAAAGCGATTGCTGCGGCCACGCCAAAGAAGAAGGCGCCGGAGGAGACATCGCAACAGAAGTCCGCACGCGAGGCTGCAGAGCTGAAGAAATCGCTCAACCGAACCGGGCTGATGCTTGGCATCGGAGGCCTGCTCTGCCTTGCGCTCGGTAGCGTCGCACCGCCGAGCTTCATGCAGCACTTCATCGTGTTCGTGCTTTCGGTATTCGTCGGCTTCCACGTAATCTGGGGGGTGGCGCATTCGCTGCACACGCCGCTGATGGCGATCACCAACGCGATCTCGTCGATCATCATCGTCGGCGCCCTGCTGCAGATCGTGTCCGGGAGTTTCCTGGTCATGCTGCTGGCAGCAGCCTCGGTGCTGATGGCCTCGGTCAACATCTTCGGCGGTTTCCTGGTGACCCGCCGCATGCTCGCCATGTTCCAGCGAAGTTGAGGACAACATCATGCCCGAAGGTCTGATCAACGACGGACTCATCGGTGCCACCTATGTCGTGGCCGCCGTACTCTTCAACCTCGCACTCGGAGGGCTGTCGAACCAGGAAAAGGCCAAGCGTGCGATCTGGTACGGGATCGTCGGGATGGCACTGGCGGTCGTCGCAACCATTTCCGCCACCGGCGATGCGGCCAGCGTCGGCCAGTACAGCCTGATCGGTCTGATGATCGTCGCCGGCGGCATCGGCGGCTGGATTGTCGCCAAGCGCGTGCAGATGACGCAGATGCCCGAGCTGGTCGCCGGCTTCCACAGCCTGGTCGGACTGGCGGCGGTGTTCATCGGCATCAATGCTCATCTGGAGATGAGCCGCGCGCTGGCGGCGAAGGCGGCGGGCACGGTCGGCGAACTGGCCGGCTTCGCCGCGACGATCGCAAACAAGACGCCGATCGAGCTGAGCATTCTCAAGGTCGAGCTGTTTCTCGGCATCCTGATCGGCGCGATCACCTTTACCGGCTCGATCATCGCCTACGGCAAGCTCGCCGGAAAGCTGAGCTCGGCTGCGTTGACACTGCCGGGGCGCCACGCGCTGAATCTGGTCGCACTGATCGCCTGCCTGGTGCTTGGCTACCTGTATCTCGACGGCGCGGGCCTTTGGACGATTCTTGCGGTCGCCGTCATTGCCGGACTGATCGGCTGCCACCTGATTCTTGCAATTGGCGGCGCCGACATGCCGGTCGTGGTGTCGATGCTGAATTCGTATTCGGGCTGGGCCGCGGCGGCGATCGGGTTCACGCTCGGCAATGACCTGCTGATCGTGACCGGCGCGCTGGTCGGCTCCTCCGGCGCGATCCTTTCCTACATCATGTGCAAGGGCATGAACCGCTCGTTCATCTCGGTGATCCTCGGCGGCTGGGGCGGTGAGACGCAGTCGGCCGCCGCGGTCGACGGCGAAATGATCGAGGCCGACGCCGCCGCCGTGGCATCTGCACTACAGGACGCCGACCGGGTCATCATCGTGCCCGGCTACGGCATGGCCGTGGCACAAGCACAGGGCTCGGTGTCGGAACTGACGAAGAAATTGCGCGACCAGGGCAAGACCGTGCGCTTCGCCATCCACCCGGTCGCGGGCCGCCTGCCGGGACACATGAACGTGCTGCTGGCCGAGGCCAAGGTTCCCTACGACATTGTCCTCGAGATGGAAGAGATCAACGACGACTTCCCGAAAACCGACGTCGTCATCGTCATCGGCGCCAACGACATCGTCAACCCGTCCGCCCAGGACGACCCGGGCAGCCCGATCGCCGGCATGCCGGTACTGGAAGTCTGGAAGTCGCGCCAGGTATTCGTCTGCAAACGCGGACGCGGCACCGGCTACTCCGGCATCGAGAACCCGCTGTTCTTCAAGGACAACACGCGGATGTTCTATGGCGATGCCAAGGCATCTGTGGACGCGCTGCTGAAAGAACTGAATTGAGCGTGGCGGGGGCGAAATCCGCGTTCAGGGGTTCGGCTCGGATCGGGGCAAGAGGTCGCCGCGACCCGGAAGCTCGCGAGCATTGCGCATCATGATTCGCCGGGCTTCGGCCGGACTCGCGATGCGCAGCGGCAGGCTGCGATCGGCACCGCCGACATCGCCCGCTACGCCTTCACCATCCTCGTAGCCCGCCCAGGCGCCATCGACCCAATCGACCACGGTCGCAGGATCGGCATCCAGTTCCTGGCCCGTGAAGTCGGCC
>JAACVA010000248.1:0-392 GCA_009992615.1 Rhodobacterales bacterium | reverse complement strand
CCAGGCGCCGGCGGAAGGATCGAACTCGAACACCACCGCGCCGGCCGCATCGAGCAGTCGGATCGCCGGCGCCAGCTCGAGCGGATGACCCGGTGCCGCCGAAGCGCCGTCCGGGCCATCCCAGCGCATGGGCTTGTCGAAGCTCAGGCGCAGACGGTAGCCTTGATTCGGCAGCAGTGGCTCGGCCTGCTCCAGCATCAGCTCCCGTTGGCCGGCGCCGACATGCTGCCAGCGTGCCGAGTAGACCAGTGCGCCATTCTCGCGAACAATTTCCAGCCCCAGCACCGACGGTGGCCCGGCCTGGCGGTAGGCCAGCACCGCATGGGTCAGCGCCATGTCATCGCGCAGCCGGGCAACCTCACTGTCCGGCAGGATGAAACCATCGTGATTGG
>JAACVA010000022.1:4802-15891 GCA_009992615.1 Rhodobacterales bacterium | reverse complement strand
CAGATGGTCAGGGAGCCACGGCGCTTGAGCGCTTCGTTATAGACCGGCCAGTTCTTCGTCTTGTAGGCGGGGGGGGATGGGTCTGCTCATGCAGTCCAGCTACCACACTGGATTCACGAGATGAATCCCCCACGGTATTTGTGCAACAGAGCCGTTTCACGACTGTGGTCGCGCAATGTCAAAGACTTGCGAGGCTGATTCGGCATCCGGGCATATGTCAAGGCAGCGCAGGGACTGGCCAAGCTGATCGCGCAGACTGTCCACACTCAAAGAAACCGCGCGTCTTTCAACCCTCAGCCTTGGTCCAAGGCATCCAGCCGTGCCTTAAGCACTTCATTTTCTTCGCGGGCTTTCTGGGCCATGGCGCGCACGGCATCAAATTCATCGCGGGTCACGAAATCACGGTCGGCCAGCCAGCGGTCCATCAGCGATTTCATCGCTGTCTCTGCCTCGGTCTTGGCACCTTGGGCAACCCCCATGGCATTGGTCATCAGTTGCGAGATGTCGTCGAAAATCTTGTTGCGGGTTTGCATGGTGCCCTCCGGCTGTGCGTTTGATGTTATATGGCCTCGTGCACGGCAATTCTCAAGGTTGACTTCGCCGCAGGATGAAGGTGTTGCTGCGGGCATGGTTTTTTCAATTCCCTTTCCGGACATCAGCCCCGAGCTGTTCTCGATTGACCTCGGTGGGTTCAGCTTTGCGCTGCGCTGGTATGCCTTGGCCTATATCGTTGGCATCCTTGCGGGCTGGCGGCTGGCGGTGATCGCGGTGCAGCAGCACAGGTTGTGGCCCGGCGACGTGTCGCCGATGAAACCGACGGATGTCGAAGATCTGATCACCAACGTGATTCTTGGTATTCTCATCGGCGGGCGACTGGGCTTTGTGCTGTTTTATCAGCCGGGCTATTACCTGGCCAATCCGTTGGAAATTCCGATGATCTGGCAAGGCGGCATGTCGTTTCACGGCGGCATGTTGGGCGTGGCGCTGGGTGGTTTGCTGTTTGCCTGGCGGCGTGGTGTGCCGATACTGAGCCTGGGCGATGTGATGGCGCTGGGCACACCCATCGGGCTGTTGCTGGGCCGCATCGCCAATTTCATCAACGCCGAGCTGTGGGGCCGCCCCACGGACCTGCCTTGGGGTGTCATTTTTCCGGGCCAGCGGGCGCAGGAATGTCCGGGTGTTGACGGGCTGTGCGCACGCCATCCGTCGCAACTGTACGAGGCGGGGCTTGAAGGGCTGGTCCTGCTGGCGGTGCTGGCATGGCTGGTGTTCGGGCGGCGCTGGCTGAAAACGCCGGGAGCGGTGACGGGTGTGTTTCTGGCGGGGTATGGTCTGGCACGGATGGTTGTCGAGCTGTTTCGTCAGGCAGATCCGCAATTCATCACCGCCACGAACCCGTTGGGCCATGTCTGGCAACTGGGCGAATTTGGCCTGTCGATGGGACAGCTTCTGTCGCTGCCGATGGTGCTGCTGGGGATTACCCTGATCGTCTGGGCGCGGCGCCAGGCGCAGTGACGCCGCTGGGGCGTCTCTTGCTGCGCCAGATCGCAGCACAGGGGCCGCTGAGCGTGGCCGAATACATGGCAACCTGCCTGCTGCACCCCGAACATGGGTATTATACAACCCATGATCCTTTGGGGGGCACCGGCGATTTCATCACGGCGCCCGAGATCAGCCAGGTATTCGGCGAATTGATCGGGCTGTGTCTGGCGCAGGCCTGGTTGGACAGGGGCGCACCATCGCCCTTTGTGCTGGCCGAACTGGGGCCGGGGCGCGGCACGCTGATGGCCGATGCCTTGCGCGCGACGCGTGACGTGCCGGGGTTTCACGCCGCCATGCAGGTGCATCTGGTGGAACTGTCGCCGGTGTTGCGCGCGGCCCAGGCCGACCGGCTGGCAGGGTTTGCGCCGCGCTGGCACGACAGCGTGGCAGATCTGCCCGATTTGCCGTTGTTCCTGATCGCCAACGAATTTCTCGATGCGTTGCCGGTGCGCCAGTTCCTGCGCGACGGTGCGGCCTGGCGCGAACGTGTGATTGGTATGCGTGACGATACCCTGGCCTTCGGGCTGACCGATCCGACACAGCCTGCGGCCCTGACCCCCCGGCTGGCCAACACCCGAGATGGCGACATGGTTGAAACCTGCGCCCCTGCGGTCGCCCTGGCGCAACATGTCGGCGGGCGAATCACGGCGCAGGGCGGCGTGGCGCTGTTCATCGACTATGGCAGCGCGCAGTCTCTGGGCGACACGTTTCAGGCCGTGCATCATCACCGCAAGGTGCCGCCCCTGCACCTGCCCGGCCAGTGCGATCTGACGGCGCATGTTGCCTTTGCCCCCCTGGCCGAGGCGGCGGAATGCGCCGCCACCCTGACCGATCAGGGCGCGTTCCTCGAACGTCTGGGCAGTGGCCCGCGTCACGGTGCCCTGGCCCGCGGCAAGACCGAAGCGCAGATCGAAACATTGATCGCAGCGCATCGGCGGTTGACCCACCCGACAGAAATGGGACAATTGTTCAAGGTGCTGGCCCTGTTCTGTGACAACGGCCCTGCCCCTGCGGGAACCAAAGCATGACCGTCGAACTGATCGCCACCGAAAACCTTGCGCCGCTTGGGCATGGATTTTTCACCCGGCGCGGCGGCGCGTCATCGGGGGTTTTTCAGGGGTTGAATTGCGGCAAGGGATCATCGGATCAGGCAGAAATCGTGCGCATCAACCGCACCCGCGCCGCCGCGGCCCTGCACCTTGCGCCAGAGGCGCTGTTGACGCTGAATCAAGTGCATTCCGCCGATGTGGTGCACGTCACCGGCCCGCTGGAGGGGCCGCTGCCCCGCGCCGATGCCATGGTCACCGCCACCGCCGGCGTGGGCATTGGAATCCTCACCGCCGATTGTCAGCCCGTGCTGTTCGCTGACGCCGGGGCCGGGGTGATTGGCGGCGCCCATGCCGGGTGGAAAGGCGCGCTGGAAGGGGTACTTGAGGCGACAATCGACGCAATGATCGCCCTTGGCGCGCGGCGCGGACAAATCACAGCGGTGATCGGCCCCACGATCAGCCAACGCAATTACGAGGTCGGCCCAGAATTTTACGACAATTTCGTGGATCAGGATCCGGATCATGCGCGGTTCTTTGCCAATGGTCAGGGCGACAGGATGCACTTTGATCTGCCCGCTTTCGGCTTGTACCGGCTGCGTCGCGCAGGAGTCCTCCGG
Source organism: Rhodobacterales bacterium (assembly GCA_009992615.1). GTDB lineage: Bacteria > Pseudomonadota > Alphaproteobacteria > Rhodobacterales > Rhodobacteraceae > Oceaniglobus. The sequence goes on along the minus strand of JAACVA010000022.1, from coordinate 12,683 downwards.
GCCGAATGGACGCGCCATTGCACCTATGCCGATCCGGCGCGGTTCTATTCCTATCGCCGCAGCGTGCATCTGCGCGAGGCCGATTATGGCAGGCTGATCTCCGTCATCCGGCTTTGACGGCGTCAGATGCGCCCTGCGATTGCGGCGAAGGTGCGGCAGTCCTGCCGCAATCGCCGGGCAAGCTGCCCCAAAATGAACCCATCCTTAACCTTAATGCGCCCTTGGCTGGCCGCTTTCGAGCGCAATAAAGGCGTATCGCACAGCAGGGCCCACCGGGCGGTCCGAGCAAAAAGCAAGGAACACATCATGGCTATCAAGCGTCGTTGGTTGCAAAGCGCCCTGGCAGAATCCCGCAGGCCACAGCCAAAAATGCCGTGGCAGGCCCGCAAAATGCCCGCAGTGATGATCGCCGGTGCAGGCAACACCATGGTGCGACACGCCGCAACGGCCTGATTCGCACCATATTTCCAAGACCAGAACAAAGACATTCAAAGATCTCGTTTTGTGCGCCTACAGCGTCGATTGTCGGGCGGTTCGGCCCCGTGTCAGCGCAGGCAAATCATTGTTCGCCGGATGGCTGCAATCGGGGCAAAAGATGGAAACACCCAACATGGAAAATGCAGTATGTCCGCTGAATTTACTGCTTTGCACTAATTATTTTGACAGCGCCCGGCGTACTTGGCACGCTTTATCTACCAACTGCAAATTTCGGTGGGGGCCGATGCAGTGTGGACAGACCGGAAGGTTGCTCGCATGACACACTCCCACCAAGTGCTGCCCCGCACGGTTCCCGGTGCAATATCAACCCAGTGGACGGTGCGCCGTCGCGCCGCGCCGACGCACAAAGCACGCGTGACACGCCGCTTTTCGGTTCAGTGGATTGATCGCACCGGCGAATACGGCGATCTTGCCAAATTCGCACCTGCCCTGCCGCTGTTCGAGGATGCCTTCTGCGGCTTTGGCCGTGGCGCGCTGATTCCCACGATTGATGGCGCCGTCGCGATCGAAGACCTGACGCCTGGCAGTCTTGTTCAGACAACCACCGGCATCGCCCCGCTGATGTGGGTCGGCGCGATGACCATCACCCCCGACAGCCCGGCACAGGAAACGTCACCCTTGCGGATGTACCGCGTTGCCGCCGATGCCTTTGGCCTGGGTCGCCCGATGCCCGATCTGCTGCTCGGCCCTGCCGCGCGGTTGTTGAACCGTGCGGCCATAGATGGCACCGGCGCGGTGCTGGAGCCGATCGCGCCGATGGTGGACGGAGTTAGCGTGATCGAAATCACCCCGGTTTCCACGATCCAGACCTATCACCTGGGCTTTCTCGGTCACCGCACCTTTGTCGCCAATGGGGTCGAGGTGGAAAGTATGCACCCCGGCCCGCTGAACCCCGAGCGGATCGACCCCGCGATGATGGTACTTTTCCTGTCGCTGTTCCCACATATGCGCCAGATCAGCGATTTCGGCCGGCTGTGTTTTCCACGGGTCGGGACCAATAGACGCAACGGGGTGTACGCCGCCTGAAGCTGCGCCCCTCAGCCGTGCCGCGCCGCCACGGTTTTCACCGTGGAAAACCCATACAGTGCCTCGAACCCCTTTTCACGGCCATGTCCCGACAGGCCGGTGCCCCCGAATGGCAATTCCACGCCGCCACCGGCGCCATAGTTGTTCAGAAACACCTGGCCCGCGCGCAAGGCACGCGCCAACCGCATCTGCCGCGCGCCCTCGCCGGTCCACACGCTGGCCACCAGCCCGTAATCCGTTCCATTGGCGATGGCCAGCGCCTGCGCCTCGTCATCGAACGGAATAACCACTTGAACAGGTCCAAAAATCTCGTCCTGTGCCAATGTATGATCGGGCGGTACATCGGCAAACAGATGTGGTGCGACATAGGCCCCCCCGGCGGGCGCGTCGCCCACAACCTGCCCGCGGGCCACGCAATTCAGATCAGCACCAGCCGCAAGAAACCCCTCGACAATCGCTTTTTGCCGAACCGACACCAGCGGCCCCAGCGCAAGATCGGCCAGCGCAGGCCCGGCGCGCAAGGCGGCATAGCGTTCTGCTATCCGCTCCACCACCCGGTCGTACACGCCGCGCTGCACCAGAATACGCGAGGCGGCAGAGCAGGTCTGGCCCGCGTTCTGGATGCCCGAATTCACCAGAAACGGCAGAGCCGCCTCAATATCTGCATCGTCAAACACCAGTTGCGGCGATTTGCCCCCCAGTTCCAGTGTTACGGGCACGACATTCTGCGCCGCCGCCGCCTGAATCAACCGCCCCGTCGCCACCGAGCCTGTGAACGAAACGTGCCGCACGCCCGGATGCCCGGCCAGTGCCGCACCGGCCTGCGCGCCGCGCCCCGGCACGATGTTCAGCGCGCCCGCAGGCAGGCCCGCCCGACACGCCAGTTCACCAAAGGCCAGCGCGGTCAGGCAAGCCTCTTCTGCGGGTTTCAGCACACAGGCATTGCCCATCGCCAGCGCGGCCCCCACCGACCGGCCAATGATCTGCATCGGATAATTCCATGGCACGATATGGCCCGTCACCCCATGCGGCTGACGCAGGGTGTAAACGGTGTATCCGTCCAGATACGGAATCGTCTCGCCATGCACCTTGTCGGCGGCCCCGGCGTAAAACTCCATATAGCGCGCCAGGGCGATCACATCGGCGCGGGCCTGTGTCAGAGGCTTGCCCACATCCAGCGCCTCAAGCCTTGCCAATTCTTCGGTGTTTTCCAGAACAAGGCCGCCCAGCCGGGCCAGAACGCGCCCCCGTTCCACTGCGGTTGAGCGTCCCCATGGGCCATCCATGGCAGCCTGGGCGGCGGCGACAGCGCTGTCGATGTCATCGGAACCGCCCGCCGCGATGTGGCACAGGGTCGTGCCGTCGGACGGGTTGCTCAGGGCAAGGGTTTCGCCACCGGCACAGGGCCCCCACGACCCGCCGATCAAAACATATGTCGGGTCTATGCCCAAAGCTGTCACTGTCATCGCGTCACTCCTTGCCAAATCCGCCGCCACCGGGCGTTTCCATCACAAACACATCGCCCGGATACATTTGCGCCGAATCATTGCCGCGCAACCGTTCGACCGAACCATCGGCGCGGTGCACCGCGTTCACCCCGGATTTGCCCGGCGCGCCGCCGGCAACGCCAAACGGCGCGGTTTCGCGGTGCGACGACAGAACTGTCACGGTCATCTCCTCGAGAAACCGCAGGGCGCGGACAATCCCGTCACCGCCGTGCCAGCGTCCGGCCCCGCCCGAACCGCGCCGCAGTTCAAACTGCTCAAGCCGCACTGGAAAGCGGGTTTCAAGAACCTCGGGGTCGGTCATGCGGGTATTGGTCATGTGTGAATGCACGCCATGCGCGCCCGGAAATCCGTTGCCCGCCCCCGTGCCGCCGCAGATCGTTTCGTAATTCTGGTGCACGTCGTTGCCATAGACAAAATTGTTCATCGTGCCCTGACTGCCCGCCAGCACGCCCAACGCGCCGAACAGCGTTTCGGTGATTGCCTGTGACACTTCGGTGTTGCCCGCGATCACGGCGGCAGGCCAGGCCGGGTTGATCATGCTGCCGTCCGGCACCCGCAGATCCAGCGGTTTCAGGCAGCCTTCGTTCATCGGGATGTCGGCACCCACCAGACAGCGGAATACATACAGAACCGCCGCCCGGCAGATCGACAGGGGCGCGTTGTAATTGCCCGCATCCTGCGGTGAGGTGCCGGCAAAATCAATCACCGCACTGCGCGCCTTGGCATCCACCGCAATCCGTACGGCAATCTGTTGCCCGGAATCCAGCACATAGGTAAAGGCGCAATCCTTCAGCACGTCCAGCACCCGGCGCACGGATTCTTCTGCGTTATCCTGCACATGGCCCATATAGGCATGGACAGTTTGCAACCCGAATTGCGCCGTGATGCGTTGCAACTCGGCGAGGCCGGTTGCGTTGGCGGCAATCTGGGCGGCCAGATCTGCCATGTTCTGCGCGACGTTGCGCACCGGATATTTCGCGCCGCGCAACAGCGCCTCGGCCGCCGCCTTTTGCAACACCCCACCATCGACCAGCTTGAAATTGTCGATCACCACGCCTTCCTGTTCGATATGCGTGCTGTCGGGCGGGGCCGATCCGGGGGTGGTGCCGCCAATGTCGGCATGGTGCCCGCGCGATGCAACGACAAAGGCGATTTCACCGCCCTCGAACACCGGGGTGATGACGGTAATGTCGGGCAGATGGGTGCCGCCATTGAACGGATTGTTCATCATGATGACATCACCGGGCTTCAGCGTGCCTTCGTTCTGCGCCAGCACGGTGCGCACCGATTGGCTCATCGAGCCGAGATGCACCGGAACGTGGGGCGCATTTGCCACCAGATCGCCGCGCGCATCGAAAATGGCGCAGGAAAAATCGTAACGTTCCTTGATGTTGACCGAATAGGCAGTGTTGGCCAGGGTCGCGCCCATCTGTTCGGCGATCGACATGAACAGGTTGTTGAACACCTCCAGCATGATCGGATCGACACGGGTGCCCACCGCCTCGGCCCGCTGCAAAGGCAAGGCCCGTTCAAGGATCAGATCGGCGCCATCGGGGGTGTGGGCGGCCCAGCCCGGTTCGACGATATTCGTTCCGGTCGGCTCAAAGATCACGGCGGGCCCGGTCACAGTAACACCAGGCACCAGCGATGCACGGTCGATCAGCGGCACGTCGCGCCATGCGCCTTCGGCAAACATCGGCGTGATGGCATCGGGGGCGCCGCCAGTGCCGCGCGGCAGGCGCACCGCCTCGCCGGTTTCGCCCACCGCCTCGACCGTCAGCACATCGAGGATCAGCCCGTCATAGTCAGGCACGAACCCGAACCGTGCCTTGTGCGCCGCATCGAACCCGGCGCGCATGGCGGCCACATCACCGAACGGCACCGGCAGGGCCTGATGGCCGCCGGGCGTGCGGATATGGGCGGTTTCGATCAGGCTGATCCGGTCGGGCGCGATGCCCTGCCGTTCGACGGCCGCCTGCGCCTCGGTCCCCAGCCGCGCCACGACATCGCGCGCCGCGCCATTGGCCAGATCGGCGGCAAACTGATGCTCGCGGATCTCGCGCACATCAGCCAGCCCCATGCCAAAGGCCGACAGGACCCCCGCGAAGGGATGCACATAGATCCGCTGCATTCCCAGAACATCGGCCACCAGACAGGCATGTTGCCCGCCTGCACCGCCAAAACAGTTCATCGTGTACCCGGTCACGTCATAGCCGCGCTGCACGCTGATCTTCTTGATCGCGTTGGCCATGTTTTCGACGGCGATGCGCAGGAACCCTTCGGCCAGATCCTCGGGCGTGCGTTCAGGTTCGCCCAGTTCATCGGCCATCTGCCGGGCAAGGCGGGCGAACCCGGCACGCACCGCGCCCACATCCAGCGGCTGATCGCCATTCGGTCCGAAAACATGGGGAAAGATGGCCGGGTTGATCTTGCCCAACAACACATTGCAGTCGGTCACGGTCAGCGGACCGCCCCGGCGATAGGCGGCAGGCCCCGGATCGGCGCCGGCACTTTCAGGGCCCACCTGCAATCGCCCCTGCCGAAAGCTCAGGATCGAACCGCCCCCGGCGGCGACGGTGTGGATGCTCATCATCGGGGCGCGCATCCGCACGCCGGCCACCTCGGTTTCAAAGCTGCGTTCATAGGTTCCGGCATAATGGCACACATCGGTGGACGTGCCCCCCATGTCGAACCCGATCAGCCGGTCAAACCCCGCGCCTTGTGCCGTGCGCACCATCCCCACAACGCCACCCGCAGGCCCCGACAGGATCGAATCCTTGCCCTGGAACAGCGCCGCGTCAGTCAGCCCGCCGTTGGACTGCATGAACATCAGCTGCCCCTCACCGCCCAGCGCATCGCCCACCTGTGCCACATAGCGCCGCAGAATCGGCGACAGATACGCATCGACCACGGTGGTATCGCCCCGGCCCACCAGCTTGATCAGCGGCGACACCTCATGGGACAGCGACACCTGGGTGAACCCCACGGCGCGGGCAAGCCGCCCCGCCGTCTTTTCGTGATCCTGAAACCGATAGCCGTGAACGAACCCGATGGCGATGGCGCGATAGCCGTCGTCAAAGGCCGCCTGCAACTGCTTGCGCAGCGCTTCTTCGTCCAGCGCCGTCAGAACCGTGCCGCCGGCGGCCACACGCTCGGCCACCTCGATCACGTCAGAATATAACATTTCAGGCAATTGGATGTGCAGATCAAACAGGCGCGGCCGGTTCTGATAGCCTATTTGCAACAAATCCCGCAAACCGGCGGTGATCGCCAGCACGGTCTTTTCGCCCTTGCGTTCCAGCAGCGCATTCGTGGCAACGGTGGTGCCCATCTTGACAGCCGCGATGGTGCCCGGCACGATTGCATCTTCCGGCCCAAGACCCAGCATATGACGGATGCCGTGTACGGCGGCGTCGCGATATGCCTCTGGGTTCTCACTGAGCAGCTTGTGGGCCTGTACCGTGCCATCAGGCCGACGCGCCACAATATCGGTGAAGGTGCCGCCACGATCGACCCAAAATTGCCACATGATGCCCTCCCCCTGTTGCATTGCGACCCTAACCGCGCACGGCACAAAGGAAAAGCGTCAGTCGGCCCGCGCCAGCAACAACAGCCGGTTGCCGAAAGGATCATCGAGGAAAACCCGATCAAATCCCGCCATTTCGGTATTGTCCTGATACACAATACCCGCCTCGGCCAACCGGTCGCGCAGCGCCGAAATCGACGCCACCAGAAACGCCGGATGCGCCTTTTGTGCCGGGGCAAACGGAGTTTCGACCCCAAGATACACCCGCAGCGAACCCGCCTCGAACCAGCAGCCGCCCTGCTCCGCCAAATCGCCCGGCTTGGCTGCCTCGGCCATCCGCAGAACACCGCCGTAAAACGCCCGCGCGTCGGCCTCGCCCCCCTGGGGCATGGCCAGTTGCACATGGTGCAGGCCCATCAACATGATCGTCTCCTCCCCGCGCGGCTGTGCCGCCCGTCTGGCGCACATGGCTGGCGCATTCGTCATCATCACGACCGCGCCACCACCGGCCGGTCCCGCGCACCATTGCACAGCTCTGGCCGGGAGTAGCCCGAAAATCGGCCTGACGGGCAAATATCTGGGCGGCACGGCGGTTGCAGGCCCATCATGCCAGACGTGGCTATTCCCCCCAGGTCGCTTCCAGCACCCGCAGCCAGTTTTCGTGACAGATCTTGGCGATGAGCGGCGCATCATATCCATGTGCCGCCATCGCCGCCCGCAGGGCAGGCAAATCCGCCACAGTCTCAAGCCCCCGGGGCATCACCGCCCCGTCAAAGTCGGACCCGAGGCCGACGCGGTCTTCGCCCAACCGCTCGATCAGGTGATCAAGATGGTGCAGCAGCTGCGCCAGCGGCACATCATCCAGCATCCGCCCATCCGCCCGCAGGAAGGCAACGGCGAAATTCAGCCCGACCATCCCGTCACTGTCGCGGATCGCGTCCAGTTGCCGGTCAGTCAGGTTGCGCGCATGGGGACAGATCGCATGGGCGTTGGAATGGCTGGCGACAAGCGGCGCCGTGCTGATCGCGGCCACGTCCCAGAACCCCGCTTCGTTCAGATGCGACAGGTCGACCATGATGCGCAGCGCATTGCACCGCCGGATCAGCCGCTTGCCCGCGTCGCTCAGGCCGGGGCCGACATCGGGCGTCGCCGGGAACCGGAACGGCACGCCATGGCCAAACAGCGTCGTACGGCTCCAGACCGGGCCGAGGCTGCGCAAACCGGCAGCATACAGCACATCGAGACCGTGCAGGTCGGCGTCAATCGCCTCGGCGCCTTCGATGTGAAAGATCGCCGCGATCCGGCCAGCGGCCAGTGCCGCGC
>JAACVA010000022.1:0-4777 GCA_009992615.1 Rhodobacterales bacterium | reverse complement strand
GATCAAGGCGCCCTGAGCCTGCAACGCCAGCAGAATTGCCACCTGGTGCATCACCACCGGCAGAGCGTCACAAGACGGGATCGGCGGCGGCAAGGGCAGATCATAGGCCGACTTCGTCATTTCGCTGAACGTCGACAAAAGTCCGACGGGCGACGGCACATAAACCGCAAAGAACCCGCCCCCAAATCCCCCCGCCCGCGCCTTCGGCAAATCAATCGCCCCGGCACAGCCGTTCACGAACTGTGCCGCATTGACCAGCCCACCGTGCCGATACAATTGCAAAAGGGCATCGTTGTGACCATCGAAGATCAGCGGTGCGGTCGGGGCCATTGCATCCTCGGGGTTGATCCGCCCGAAGGTTACACGATCAGGCGCACCGGGCGAACCCTAATCGCCTGCATCGCCGGAATTTCCGGCACCGGCGCATCGCGGCCGATACAGCCGCGCCATGACCAGTGGCGTCAGGAACATCGGGATCTGGTAACAGCCGATGAACACCATCACCGGTGCGGTCACCTCGGGCGGCAGGGCCACAAGAAACAGCGCCATATTGCGGTTCCCCGCAATCAGCGCCACCGGCACCCGCAGCCCCGCCCCCTGCGCGCGCAGCGCAACATGTGCGGCAATCTGCAACCCGAAATTCACCGCCAGGACAAGGCCCAGCCACCCCGCCGCCTGCCCCGGCCCCTGGCCAAACGCCGCGGCCACCGCCGGCATCAGCCCGACAACGAACACCGCCAACAACAGCGCCGACACCCCGTCCAACCGCGCCAGCGCCGCCGCCCCCGGCGCCCGCCACAGCCGCGCACGCAGGGCAAATCCCGCCCCGGTGGCCAGAACGATCACCGCAGTCAGGCGTAGCGCGGCGGCCAGAACATCACCGACCGACCCCAGTTCCGGCAGAAGCCAGAACACCGGGATCACCGTCAGCGGCAAGACCGCCGTGCCCAGCACCAGCAGACGCATGGCAACGCCGGGGGCCACGCCAAGCATCAGGCACATGTTCGGCGCGCTGACGATCGCAGGTGCGGCACACATGATCGCCACCGCCAGCAAGGCCGGGCCATGGGCCAGCCCCAACAGATGCGCCCCGCCTATCAGCGCGAGAGGCAGCACCAGTTGCAGCGCCAGCACAAGAGACAGAGTTTGCGCCAGCGCCTTCAACGCCCCGTCAAACACCGAAGGCCCGACCCTGAGCGCGCCGAGAAACAACAACAGCGCCACCATTTGCGGCACCCAGGGGCGCAGCGCAACGGCCCAGCCGGGCAGCAGCACCCCCGCCACCAGCCCGGCCACCAGAACCCAGCGCCCGTGGCGCGCCAGCCAGATCAGCGGATCAACGGGCAAATCGAGCCGGGCTGTAGGGCGCCATGTCGGTGTTGGGCACCCGTCCGCCGATCAGTTGCGCCAGAAGGCGCCCGGTCTTTGGCCCGCCGGTCAGCCCCACATGGTGATGGCCAAACCCAAGGTATGCGCCGCGCACCCCCGGCACCGCACCAATCAGCGGTATCGAATCGCTGGGTGCCGGGCGATGGCCCATCCATTCCACCTCGCGTTTCCAGGTCAGCCCCGGCATGGCGCGGCGGGCGTGGCGCAACAACAACTCGAACGGCGCGCGCGACGGCGCCGCGTCCAGCCCGCCAAACTCGACCACACCGGCGAGGCGCAGCCGACCCTCCATCGGGGTGGCGACAAATTTACCACTGGTGATCATCATTGGCGAACGGGGCATCATGTTCGGCTCCCACAGATCAATGTGATACCCCCGCTCGGATTCCAGCGGCACGTCGATGCCCAGCTTGGCGGCCAAGCCTTTGCTCCAGACGCCGGTGGCAACCAGCACGGCGTCACAGGCGATGGTGTCACCGCCGGCCCGCAGGCCGGTCACCTGATCGCCCGCGCGCACCACATCCGTCACATCCGCCTTGAGCAGCCGCGCGCCAATTGCCACGGCATGGGCCGCGAGATCCTTCACATATTGCCCCGGATCGGTGATCCGGCCATGGTTGCCCAGACGGACGGCAAAGCGCATGTCCTCGGTGAATATCGGGTCGTATTCGGCCAGCGCCGGGCGCTCCATCTCGTCCCACTTGAAACCGTGGGCGCGGCGGGTGTCCCAGGTGAAGGCATCGCCCTGAAACGCCGCGCGATTTTGGTACAGGAACACATAATCCGACGGCACGATCCATTTCTCCGCCCCCGTCCCCGCCGCCAGCGCCTGATGATCGGCCAGACTGTCGCCCACGATGGGCGCCATGGCGGCGGCAATGCGCCGGGTGTCGGCGGCGTTGGCGTGTTTGAGATATTTCACCAGCCAGGGCACAAGGTGCGGAACATAGCCCCATTTGAGGAACAGCGGCTGTTCCGGGTTGAACACCATGCCCGGTGCCTTTTTCAACAGCCCCGGCCCGGTCACCGGCACGATCGCACAAGAGGCCAGAACACCGCCATTGCCATGACTTGTGCCCGCGGCGGGGCCTGCCCGGTCGATCAGCGTCACGCTGTGCCCGGCGCGCAACAGCCAGATCGCCGCCGACACGCCCACGATGCCCGCGCCAATGACGGCGACATGTTTTGACTGATCCATCCGACCCCCACGCGTTGCGGGCACACTGGCGAAGGACGGCGGCATTTCCAACCGGAATCTGCGCCCTTGGCCTTGCCCCCGCGTGGCCCTAGCCTGGGCGCACCGGGGGGGCGAAGATGGCGACAGGCGGCAAGGCGATTGCAGGGGCGGCGGTGGGTCTGTTGATGCTGGACACGCGGTTTCCGCGCATTCCCGGCGATGTCGGCAACATGGCCAGTTTCAACTTTCCGATCCTTGCCCGGGTGGTGCGCGGTGCAACGCCTTCACGGGTGGTGCAGCAACGGGCAGAAGGGCTGTTGGCGGCGTTCATCGACGCGGGGCGCTGCCTTGTGGCCGACGGCGTGGACGGTGTCGTGGCGAACTGCGGATTTCTGGCCCTGTACCAACGCGAGCTGGCGGCTGGCATCGGGGTGCCGGTTCTGTCATCGTCACTGATGCAGGTGGGCATGGTGAATGCCCTGTTGCCCGCAGGGCGGCGGGCCGGCGTGCTGACCGTGTCGGCCAGCGCCCTGCGGCCAGACGTTCTGGCCGCCGCCGGCGTGCCCCCGGACACCCCCATTGGCGGCACCGAAAACGGCAGTGAATTCACCCGCGTCCTGCTGAATGACCTGCCCGAGATGGATGTACCCGCCGCCTGCGCCGACATTGTTGCCGCCGCGCGGGGATTGTGCGCCGCCTATCCCGATCTGGGGGCGCTGGTGCTGGAATGCACCAACATGGCACCCTATGGTGCCGACATCACCGCCGCCACCGGGCTGCCCACCTTTTCGATGGTGAACCTGATCGGGTGGTTTCAGGGCGGGCTCAGCCCTCGGCGGTTCGGGTGAACACCAGCGCCATGGAATCATGCAGCGCGATCGGTCCACCGGTATAATCGGCCCCGATTCCCGGAGTGCGCAACGCCAGGTGCCACCCCTCTGTGGCCAGACCGGGAATGTCCTGTGCAAGCGGGTCGATTTCGGGGGTCGGTTTGCCTTCCATGTGCAGCAGGGCAAACACCTGTTCGCCCCCCGGCCCATGGCGCAAGGCACGAAACAGGGTGCGCCCGTCGATCGGTTGCAGATAGTCGAAATGATCGCCCGCCCCGAAGGCCGCCGCCAGCCAGGGCCGCGCGCGGCGGAATTGCCGCAGGGCCAGGGTGAATTCCGTCTGGCCCGGGTCCAGCGCCGAGAAATGATGGGCGACGTTGCAATAATCATGCATGTCGTCCATCCAGGCCCGGGCGATCTTTTTCAGATCCGCCACGGTGAACGGATGCGCCCCGGCCAGCGGCGGCTCGGCGGCGGTCAGCAGGCGGGCGATTTCATCGAGGTCATAGTCCGTCACCTCGACCAGCGCCGGCAGAAATTCGAAAAACCGCGCCAGATCCCCCCGCGTTTCAAATCCCAGCGTCTTGAGGCGGCGGAAATTGCTGGCGATGGAATAGGCGTATTCATCGACCTGCCATTTCAGGCTGATCGCTTCTTCGGCCACCACCTTGACGCCATATTTGTCATCCTGATTGCGGATGAACCCCCAACTGGCCCGCGCGGTGGCGTTCAGGAAATCCATCGGCACACCGGGCAGAACGGCATAGGTCAGCGCATGGACCACGGGGTTGTCATAGGCCTTGTCCAGAATTTCCATCCGGGTTTTGCCCAGCCGGGTGTTTACGTTCATCTTCGGCGAAACCTGGGTGCCGCGGCGCAACGTATCGTGGTTTGACGTGCCGGAAATCCAGTTTGCGCCAACGCTCAGCATTTCCTGGATGCGCCAGTATTTGCTGAGCCAGAAGGTGTAGAGAAACGGCGTGTTGTGGGCGAAGGTCAGCGGCCCCCACTGAAACGCGTCATCGTCGCGCTGGCCATCTATCACGCTGCGATAGGTGCTGGACAATTCCCAGTCCTCATCGGGCCAGGGGCGGCCATCCTCGAAAATGAACCAGGGGCGATAGGGCGTGCCGGCGACATTTTGTTCCAGATCGGCCATGGATTGCAGGTATTCGTCGTCATGTTCCATCCCGCCGGTGGCGGGGTTCCAGTTCTTGAAATCCTGCGCCCCGTCCACCCGCACGCCATCGGCGCCGAAATCCACCTTGCGCCGCTGCAATTCCAGCAGGATCGCGCGCACGGCAGGGTTCTGGTAATCCATGTTCTGGCCATACATGTTGGGCCCCGCAAAGAACCGCGGGTTCAACGCCAGCAAGCCCTG
>JAACVA010000021.1:401-16000 GCA_009992615.1 Rhodobacterales bacterium | reverse complement strand
CACCGGCAGCACGATCAGTGCGAATGGCGGACAGTTCTTCGTCTGACCGGGTTTCTTCTTTGTGAAAATACTCCCGCCGGAGGCATCCAACGATGCCGCCGGCGCCACCCCTGAAATTGAATGACCAGCGCAGGACCCAGTCCTCAGGAAAGATTGCATATGAAAGACGGCACCCGTGATATTGACCCCGTTGAATCCCGCGAATGGCAAGAGGCGATCGAAGATGTGATCGCCCGAGACGGTGCCGATCGCGCCCATTTCCTGTTGGACAAGGCCGTTCAGCAGGCCCGTGCCGCCGGTGCCACCCTGCCGTTCAGCGCCACGACACCCTATCAGAACACGATTCCCGCCGACGATCTGCTGGAAATTCCCGGCGACGTGGAAATGGAGCGGCGGATCCGCCGGATCACCCGCTGGAACGCGATGGCCACGGTGGTGCGGCGCAACAAGGTGTCTTCCGAATATGGCGGACACATCGCATCATTCGCCTCCTCCGCCTGTATGTACGACATCGGGTTGAACCATTTCTGGCGCGCAAAATCGGCGATCCATGGGGGCGATCTGGTGTTCTTTCAGGGCCATGTGGTGCCCGGCATCTATGCGCGCAGCTTCATGGAGGGGCGGTTTTCCGAACAGCAGATGGAAAACTTCCGCTCTGAGGTGAATGGCGGCGGGCTGTCATCCTATCCGCACCCTTGGCTGATGCCGGATTACTGGCAGTTTCCCACGGTTTCCATGGGATTGGGGCCGTTGATGGCGATATATCAGGCGCGGTTCATGAAATATATGCACAACCGCGGGCTGATCGACATGGCCGACCGCAAGGTGTGGGTATTCCTCGGCGATGGCGAAATGGACGAGCCGGAATCGCTGGGCGCGATCAGCTTGGCCGCCCGTGAAAAGCTGGACAACCTGATTTTCGTGGTCAACTGCAATTTGCAACGTCTGGATGGCCCGGTGCGTGGCAATGCCAAGATCGTGCAAGAGCTTGAGGGTGAGTTCCGCGGCGCGGGCTGGGAGGTGCTCAAGGTGCTGTGGGGCCGGGGCTGGGATGAGCTTCTGGAGATGGACACGACGGGCCGCTTGCGCCAGTTGATGGATGAAACCGTCGATGGCGATTATCAGACATTCAAATCCAAGGACGGTGCTTATATCCGCAAGCATTTCTTTGGCAAATATCCCGAAACCGCTGCTTTGGTTGAAGACTGGACCGACGATCAGATATGGTCGCTGCGCCGCGGCGGGCACGACCCGCAAAAGGTGTACACGGCGTTCAAGCGCGCGACCGAGGTCGAGGGACAACCGACCTGCCTTTTGGTGAAAACCGTCAAGGGTTTCGGCATGGGCAAGGCCGGTGAGGGGCAGAACACCACCCACCAGCAAAAGAAGGTGAACGAAGAACAGTTGCGCGTGATGCGCGACCGGTTCGAAATTCCGATCAGCGATGAAGACCTGCCGAAGGCGCCCTTCGTCAAGCTGAACAATGCGCAAAAGGCATACCTCGCCGACAAGCGCGCGGCACTGGGGGGCGCGTTTCCAAAGCGGTTCACCGGCGCGCCGGCGCTGGAAATTCCGCCACTTGAGGCGTTCAAGGCGCAACTCGAATCGACCGGTGACCGGGAAATTTCCACCACCATGGCGTTTGTGCGGATCCTGACGACGCTGTTGCGCGACAAGAAGATCGGCAAACAGGTGGTGCCGATCGTGCCCGACGAATCGCGCACCTTCGGCATGGAGGGGCTGTTCCGGTCTGTCGGAATCTATAACCCGCTGGGACAGAACTATACCCCCGAAGATGCCGACCAGATGATGTATTACAAGGAATCGACCAGCGGTCAGGTTCTTCAGGAAGGCATCAACGAAGCGGGCGCCATGGCCGACTGGATCGCCGCCGCCACGTCCTATGCCAACCACGGCGTGCCGATGATTCCGTTCTTCATCTATTACTCGATGTTCGGCTTCCAGCGTATTGGTGATCTGGCCTGGGCCGCCGGCGACAGCCGTGCGCGCGGGTTCATGTTGGGCGGTACGGCTGGGCGGACCACGCTGAACGGCGAAGGGTTGCAGCATCAGGATGGCCACAGCCACATCCTGGCCAGTACAATTCCGAACTGCATCACCTATGATCCGACATTCAGCTTTGAGGTGGCGGTGATCGTGCAGCACGGCTTGCAACGCATGTATGCCGACCGCGAGGATGTGTATTTCTATCTGACGCTGATGAACGAGAATTATCAGCACCCTGCAATGCCCATGGGGGCCGAAGACGGTATCATCAAGGGGCTGTATCAGCTTGAGAAAACACCGAAACCCGGCAAGAAACATGTCAACCTGATGGGCTCGGGCACGATTCTGGTGCAGGCGATGAAGGCCGCACAGATGCTGAAGCAGGATTTCGGCGTCACCGCCGACATCTGGAGCGCGACCAGCTTTAACGAACTGGCCCGCGACGGGCAGGATTGTCTGCGCTGGAACCGGCTGAACCCGCTGGCCGAACCCAAGGTGCCGTTCATCACCCGAACGCTGAAAGACGCCAAGGGGCCGATCGTGATCGCCACCGATTACATGAAGAACTATGGCGAACAGGTGCGCGGGTTCGTTGAGCAGCCGCTGTGCATCCTTGGGACCGACGGGTTTGGCCGCTCGGACAGCCGGGTGAACCTGCGCCGGTTCTTCGAGGTGGATGCAAACCACATCGCCGGTGCCGCCATGGTCGAGCTGTTCAGGATGGGCCATGTGACCCGGACCGACCTTGAGAAGGCATTGAAAAACTACGACATTGAAGGCGACAAGCCGAACCCCCGCTTGGTGTAAGCCGAATATCTGGAGACTATGATGAGCATCGAAGTAAACATTCCCGATATCGGCGATTTCAAGGACGTGCCGGTGATTTCGATCCTGGTCGCGGTGGGTGACACCGTGGCGAAAGAAGACCCGCTGATCGAGCTGGAATCGGACAAGGCAACACTGGAGGTGCCCAGCAGCGCCGCCGGTGTCGTCAAGGAAATCAAGGTAAAAGAGGGCGACAAGGTGTCTGAAGGGGCCTTGATCCTGGTGTTGGAAGGGGCCGACGCGCCCGCCGCCGACGCGGCGCCAAAATCGGCGCCCGCCGACGCGCCCGCGCCCGCCAAAGCCCCAGCATCCACCGCCGCGCAACCCGCGCCCGTGGTCATGGATACCGGGTTCAACAAGGCCCACGCCAGCCCCTCGGTCCGCGCCTTTGCCCGCAATCTCGGGGTGGACCTGTCCAGGGTCAACGGCACGGGCCGCAAGGGCCGCATCCTGCGCGAAGACATAACCGCGATGTTCAAGACCACGGCAGCCCCGGCTGCTGCGGCCCCCCAGGGCGGGATGGGCATCCCGCCGATCCCCGCCGTGGATTTCAGCAAATTCGGCCCGGTCGAAGATGTGGAAATGAGCCGGATCAAGAAACTGAGCGGCCCGGCGCTGCACCGGTCGTGGCTGAACATTCCCCATGTGACCCACAACGAAGAGGCCGACATCACAGCGCTGGATGACTACCGCAAGGAATTGGACACCGAGGCCAAGAAAGACGGCTATCGCGTGACGTTGCTGTCGTTCATCGTCAAGGCATCTGTTTCGGCATTGAAAAAACATTGGGAATTCAACAGCAGCATCCACCCCGACGGTGACAAGCTGATCAAGAAATCCTTTTACAACATCGGCTTTGCCGCTGACACGCCGAACGGTTTGATGGTGCCGGTGATCAAGGATGCCGACCGCAAGGGCATCGTCGAGATCAGCAGGGAACTGGGTGATCTTTCGGCCCAGGCCCGCGAGGGCAAGCTGAAATCGGCTGACATGCAGGGTGCCACCTTTACCATATCGTCGCTGGGCGGGATCGGCGGCACGTCCTTCACCCCCATCGTCAACGCCCCCGAGGTGGCCATTCTGGGCCTCACCCGGTCGAAAATGGCGCCGGTATGGGATGGCACGCAATTCGTGCCGCGCAACATGTTGCCCATGTCACTGTCCTATGACCATCGGGCGGTGGACGGTGCGCTGGCCGCGCGGTTCTGCGCCCATCTGAAATACCTGCTGGGCGATGCCCGGCGGCTGATGCTGTAAGGGGGCAGGGACATGGACATCAAGGTTCCCGACATTGGCGATTTCAAGGACGTTCCGGTGATCAGCATTCTTGTTGCGGTGGGCGATACCGTGGCCAAGGAAGACCCGCTGATCGAGTTGGAATCCGACAAGGCGACGCTTGAGGTGCCCAGCCCCGCCGCCGGCGTGGTCAAGGAAATCAAGCTCAAGGAAGGCGACAAGGTTTCCGAAGGCAGCCTGATCCTGGTGCTGGAAGGCGCCGACAAAGACGCGGCGCCCAAGGGGCAAGCCCCGAAAGAGACGCCCAAGACGGCACCGCAAAGCGTGGCCGCCACCGGCAGCGCATCGGGCAAGGGCGATCTGCACGCCGAGATTGTCGTTCTCGGCTCAGGCCCCGGAGGCTACACCGCTGCGTTTCGGGCGGCGGATCTGGGCAAATCGGTGATCCTGATCGAGAAATACCCCAACCTCGGCGGCGTTTGTCTGAACGTCGGCTGCATCCCGTCCAAGGCCCTGCTGCACGCCGCCAAAGCGATCACCGAGGCTGAGGAAATGGGCGCCCACGGCGTGACCTTCAGCAAGCCGAAGATTGATTTGGACGCATTGCGCGGATGGAAAGACGGTGTGGTGGGGCAGTTGACCGGCGGTCTGGGTGGTTTGGCCAAGGCGCGCAAGGTGACCACGGTGCAGGGATACGGAACCTTCACGGGGCCGAACATGATCGAGGTGGTGACGGATGACGGCGCGAAAACCGTCAGTTTCGAGCAGTGCATCATCGCCGCAGGATCGGAACCGGTGAACCTGCCCTTCATCCCCAAGGACGACCGGGTGATTGACAGCACAGGTGCGCTGGAACTGCGCGACATCCCGAAGAAATTGTTGGTACTCGGCGGCGGCATCATCGGGTTTGAAATGGCCACGGTGTATGATGCGCTGGGGTCGCAGGTGACGGTCGTCGAGTTGATGGATCAGATCATTCCGGGGTGCGACAAGGACATCATCAAACCCCTGCACAAGCGGATGGAGGGGCGGCTGGCCGCGATCAAGCTGAAAACCAAGGTGACAGCGGTGGAAGCGGAAAAGAAGGGCCTGAAGGTGACCTTCGAGGATGACACGGGCAACACCAGCACCGACATTTTTGACCGGGTTCTGGTGGCTGTCGGGCGGCGTCCGAACGGCAAGCTGATCGCGGCGGAAAAGGCCGGCGTGGCGGTGGATGATCGCGGCTTCATCGCTGTTGATTCCCAGATGCGCACGGGTGTGCCGCATATCTTTGCCATCGGTGACGTGGTGGGCCAGCCGATGCTGGCGCACAAGGCGGTGCACGAAGGCAAGGTTGCCGCCGAAGCCGCCGCGGGGCAAAACCGCCACTTCGATGCGCGGGTCATTCCTTCGGTCGCCTATACCGACCCCGAGGTGGCCTGGGTTGGGGTGACCGAAACCGAGGCGAAGGCCAAGGGCATTCCCTATGCCAAGGGGGTGTTCCCCTGGGCCGCGTCGGGGCGCAGTCTGGCCAATGGGCGCAGTGAGGGCATCACCAAGCTGTTGTTCAACTCCGAGGATGACCGCGTGATCGGTGCCGCCATCGTTGGCACCAACGCCGGTGATCTGATCGCCGAGGTTGCCTTGGCGATCGAAATGGGCGCAGATGCAGTTGACCTCGGCCATACGATTCACCCGCACCCGACGCTGTCTGAAACGGTAAACTTTGCAGCCGAGATGTTTGAGGGTACAATAACCGATCTCATGCCCCCCAAGAAACGCCACTGAAGGACCAATCCCATGACAAAGAACCCATTCGACGTCACCGAAATGTTCAAAGCCTTTGATCCGGCCGAAATGTCCAAGATATTCCAGCCGCAGAACATGTTCTCGATGTTCCAGCCGCAGCAGAAGTCGATGTTTGACATGGACGGCATCATCAAGGCCAACCAGCGCAATTTCGAGGCCCTGCAAGAGGCCAACAAATCCGCTGCCAGCGCCTATAAGGATATGCTGGACAAGCAAATGGAGGTGTTCGGCACCATGACAAAGGCGGTGCGCGAACAGGTGCAATGGGCCGAAGATACTGCCGGGCCCGACACGCTCAAGGCCAAGACGGCGGCGATGAACGAAGCCGTCGAAGAGGCGCTGGTGATGATGAAGAAACTCGCCGATGCCCAACGCAAGGCAACCGAGGCCGCCTATGAACAGGTCAAGGGCCAGGTGTCGGAAGCGGTTGAAGAACTTCAAAAGAAAAAGTAGGCCGGGCATTGGCGCAATAATATTGCGTCACTTGACGACACAACGCAACGCCCCCATTAGGGGGCGCACAGCTTCGCATGTTATGTGCGAAAGACCAGGTGAGGGGGACATATATGCTGATCGGCACACCGAAAGAGCTTTTTGTCGGCGAACGGCGCGTGGCGCTGACGCCAGACAGTGCGCGCGCACTGGCCAAGCTGGGCCATGACGCCATGGTTGAAAGCGGTGCGGGCGCAGAGGCCGGGTTTTCCGACGCCGCCTATGCCGATGCCGGTGTGACGGTTGTCAACAGCGCCGCCGAGCTTTGGGCCAAGGCCGATGTCGTGACCAAGGTGCGCCCGCCCGAACCGGCCGAAGTGGCGCAGATGCGCGACGGGCAAACCCTGATTTCGTTCTTCAACCCGGCGGGAAATGCCGAATTGCTGGAACAGGCCAGGGACACGGGCGCCTCGGTGATCGCCATGGAAATGGTGCCGCGCATTTCCCGTGCGCAGAAGATGGACGCGCTGTCGTCCATGGCCAATATCGCCGGTTATCGCGCAGTGATCGAGGCGGGCAGCAATTTTGGCCGGTTCTTTACCGGTCAGGTGACGGCGGCGGGCAAGGTGCCCCCGGCCAAGGTGTTGGTGATCGGCGCCGGTGTTGCCGGTTTGGCCGCCATCGGCACCGCCACATCGCTGGGCGCGATCACCCTGGCCTTCGATGTGCGCCCCGAAGTGGCCGAGCAGATCGAATCGATGGGTGCCGAATTCGTGTACCTTGAATTCGAGGAATCGTCACAGAACTCGGCCGCGACGGGGGGCTATGCCGCGCCGTCTTCGCCAGAGTTCCGCGAAAAGCAGCTTGAGAAATTCCGCGAACTGGCGCCCGAGATCGACATCGTGATTTGCACCGCGCTGATCCCGAACCGCGAAGCGCCCGAATTGTGGACGCCCGACATGGTGGCGGCGATGAAGCCCGGATCGGTGATCATCGACCTTGCGGCGGAAAAGGGCGGCAATTGCAAACTGACGGTGATGGACGAAAAAATCGTCACCGACAACGGCGTGACGATCGTTGGTTACACCGATTTCCCGTCGCGCATGGCATCGCAGGCCAGTACCCTGTATTCGACCAACATCCGTCACATGCTGACCGACCTGACACCGGCGAAAGACGGTGTTCTGGTGCATAACATGGAAGATGACGTTATTCGTGGCGCTACGGTGACCCACAAGGGCGAAATCACCTGGCCGCCCCCGCCACCAAAGGTGGCCGCCATCGCCGCCGCGCCGAAAAAGGAAAAGCCAAAAGAGCTGACCGCCGTTGAAAAACGCGCCAAAGAGGTGGCCGCCTTCAACCAGCAGACCCGCAACCAGGTCACGCTGTTGGCCGTGGGTGCGGTGCTGTTGTTGGGCGTCGGCCTTGTGGCACCGGCCAGCTTCATGCAGCATTTCATTGTTTTCGTTCTTGCGGTCTTTGTTGGCTTCCAGGTGATCTGGGGTGTTGCGCACAGCTTGCACACGCCGCTGATGGCGGTGACCAACGCGATTTCGTCGATCATCATTCTGGGGGCGCTGATCCAGATCGGCTCGGGGTCGATGATTGTGATCGTTCTGGCCGCGTTTTCGGTCTTTATGGCCGGGATCAACATTTTCGGCGGTTTCCTTGTGACACGGCGTATGCTCGCCATGTTCCAGAAATCGTAAGGGGCGCAAGACATGGATTTTGGTTTCACAACAGCGGCCTATGTCGTCGCGGCGGTGCTTTTCATTCTTTCGTTGGGCGGGCTGTCGGGGCAGGAAAGCGCCAAGCGTGCGGTCTGGTACGGGATTGCCGGTATGACGCTGGCCGTCGCGGCCACGATGATCGGGCCGGGGCAGGGGCTGTGGCTGTTGTCACTGATCCTGATCGCGGGTGGCGGCGGCATCGGTTACATGTTGGCCACGCGGGTGCAGATGACGCAGATGCCCGAGCTGGTGGCGGCAATGCATTCAATGGTGGGTTTGGCGGCGGTGTTCGTCGGCCTGATCGCCCATATCGAGCTGAACCGCGTTTTGGCGATGGATGTTGATGCGCGCGGCGCGCTTGATGGATTTGCCGCCCTTCTGGCCAAGAAGGACGCGGTTGAGGTGTCGATCCTGCGGGTTGAACTGTTTCTCGGCATTTTCATTGGTGCCGTGACGTTCACCGGTTCGGTGATCGCCTATGGCAAACTGGCGGGCAAGGTCAACTCGGCGGCTCACAAGTTGCCGGGCGGTCACATGCTGAACGCGACGGCGGCGGCGGTTTCGGTGCTGTGTCTGGTGTGGTATTTCAACACCGGTTCGGTTCTGCCCCTGTTGCTGATGACGCTTGTGGCACTGTTCATCGGCTATCACCTGATCATGGGCATCGGCGGCGCTGACATGCCCGTGGTGGTGTCGATGCTGAACAGCTATTCCGGCTGGGCGGCGGCGGCGATCGGGTTCTCCTTGGGCAACGATCTGTTGATCGTGGTGGGCGCGCTGGTCGGGTCCAGCGGTGCGATTTTGTCCTATATCATGTGCAAGGCGATGAACCGATCCTTCATCAGCGTCATTCTGGGCGGTTTCGGCGGCACGTCGGGCCCGCAAATGGCGGTCGAGGGCGAACAGATTGCCATTGACGCCGATGGTGTGGCGGCAGCGCTTGAAGATGCGGACAGCATCGTCATCATTCCCGGCTATGGCATGGCCGTAGCGCAGGCGCAGCAATCAGTCAGCGAGTTGACCAAGCGGTTGCGCGCCAAGGGCAAGACGGTGCGTTTTGCGATCCACCCTGTGGCAGGCCGTCTGCCGGGCCACATGAACGTGTTGTTGGCCGAGGCGCGGGTGCCCTATGACATCGTTTTGGAAATGGACGAAATCAACGAAGATTTCCCCACAACCGACGTTGCCATCGTGATCGGGTCGAATGACATCGTGAACCCGGCGGCGCAGGACGATCCGAACAGCCCGATCGCGGGTATGCCGGTGTTGGAGTGCTGGAAGGCGAAACAGGTGTTCGTGTCGAAACGCGGCCAGGGAACCGGCTATTCCGGGATCGAAAACCCGCTGTTTTTCAAGGAAAACACCCGCATGTTCTATGGCGACGCCAAGAAATCGCTTGATGAACTTTTGACCAAGATCAGCTGACCCAGCCTGTCTTTGGCGACAAGACGGCGCAACTTCGGTTCAGCACATTGCGTCTGTCGAGACGTGCGAACACATTAATCTGTTGCGCATCGCGCGGCAGATCTCGCCAGCTATGATAAAACCGCTGATTGCGATGAAAAAATTTCTGCGGGAGGGTGTGGCGGCCTTGCGCATGTTGTCGTCGATCAACGCGGGTGTCTCACGGCCCTTGCACCGCCGTTGTTTTCCGGAACACCTTGGTCAGGCCGAAGACCCGGGTTTCATAGGGGCGATCCGGCTGTTCGAGACGCAAAAGTGTCAGTTCAACCGCTGCTGCGGCTTGTTCCAAGACATCCTGCCGGATCGTGGACAGTCCGTAAGCGTCCCAAGCGGCCTGTTCGATGTCGTCGAAGCCGACCAGTTGCAGCTGTTGTGGCACGTCGATGCCCCGGGCGTGGCGCAACCGGTCCAGCACGCCGAGGGCCAGCAGGTCGGTGGCGCAGAAAATCCCCTCGATCTGATCTGGCCCGATCCGCGCGGCGATCGCGTCGGCCACGGCACGACCCGCCGCAAAGCTCTGGCCGTCACTTGTTATCGTCACCACGTCAAATCCGGCCGCCTTGCAACAGGCCAGAAATGCCTCGGAACGACCGGTGACGGAATAGGTTTTCTGGGCGGGGCTGAGCAGGGCGAAGCGGCGGACGCCGCTGTCACGCAGCATCTCGAAGGCGGCGCGCCCGCTTTTTTCCAGATCCAACACAACAGTATCTGCGCCTTCGGTGGCGGGGCCGCGGTTGATCATCACCACCGGTACGCCGGCCCGGTTGCATGCCAGCGTTACTTCGGGCGGCGGAGTGTCGGAGGTGACGATTACGCCTGCGACGTTGTAGCCCAAAACGCTCTGGATCAGAGCCTGAACATCTTCGCCGCCATCCGCGACCAGCAAAAGCGGGTTCATTCCCTCGCGCAGCAGGCCCTGTGCAAGGCCGCGCACTTGCAGCGCGCGCAACGGGCTGTCGAGGCGGGAGGCGACAATGCCGACAAGGTTGGAATGACGTGATTGCAGCCCGCGGGCCAGTGCATTGACGTGGTAGCCCAGCGTGTCGGCGGCCTGTAAAATACGGCTGCGCACCTCGGGCGAGATCCGCGCGCCGGGCGTAAACGCGCGGCTGACGGTCGAACGCGACACCCCTGCCGCGCGCGCCACATCAAACGAGGTTGGGGTCTTTGTTCCGCCCCTATCGACCATGCGTATCGAAATCTGCCGCCTGCATTCTGCGCCGGAACAAGAACATATCGTCTATGTTGACGATGTCCGGTCTCGCGGCGATCACCCGGTCGATGATTGCAGGATCGCGCCCCATATAACAGATCATGATCGCCGCGCCATAGTGCCGCGCGGTGTCCATGTCGGACCAGTCGTCCGTGCTGTCATATTCGATGATAGCAGGCTCGAACGCCGCAAAGCAGGCGTCAAGCCGATCAAAATCCTTTCGCCGTGTCATGACACGGGCCAAAGGGTCGGCGGTCTTGATGGCGACGAGTCCGCGATAATCCCAGCCCCAGAAAAAGCAACGGTCGACCATCCCGGCGGCCTGCACTTCGGCCAGAACGGCAAGCGGGTCGGCCTGCTTGATCTCGATATAGATACCGCGATCCCACCGCCGCGCTTCGGCCAGCATCTCGCCAAGGGTTGGCAGGTGGGTGGCCGCGAAATGCGGGTCGAACCAGCGGCCCGCATCCAACGCACGCAAATCGGCCATGGCCATGTCCTTGACCAGTCCTGTGCCATCGGTGGTGCGCGCGAGCGAGGCGTCATGGATTACCACCAGCGCAGCATCGGCTGAGCTGCGCACATCCAGCTCGACCCAGTCGAAACCGACGGCAAAGGCACAGGTGGCGGCGGGCAGGGTGTTTTCAGGCGCCACCGAATTGGCGCCACGATGGGCAACGGTCTTTACCGGCCAGGCGCGCGGCGCGCGGAACGGCTGCACAAGTTCGGGCATATTGGAACAGATCCCCAGGATCGGCAAATCGCGCAGGGCCTTCATGCGTTGCGGGTCTTCCTCGTGCCAGAGAACGATCCGCTGCCTTGTGGCGCGGGCGCGTTCCAAAAATTCGGGCGTCAGCATGTCTTGCGGCCGCTGCATCCGTTCCCAGCACAAATGGATAATATCCGCACCCGCCGCATGGACGAACGGGTCGGCCCCGAGCGGCACCAGCGCGGCAGTGGGATAGCCGACACCCGCCGCCTTGAGGGCCGCCACCGCCGCCGGATCGAAGGCCCCGAGGATCGCCATTTCGATCCCTGCAAGGTTCAGGGCATGGGCCACGGCGACCGGATCGGCGGCCTTTATGTCTGCATAGATGCCTGTCCCCCGCGCCTTGGCCAGCGCAATCACTGCGTCGAGGGTGGGGACGCTGCATTCGGCTGCCAGCTGCGCCGCTGTCAGGTCGGCCACGGGTCTGCCTGAGGGGGTAAGCGGATCGTGATAAACAACCATTACGCGATCAGCAGCGGTGCGGATGTCGATCTCCCAAAAATCTGCCCCAAGATCGGCGGCGACCGCGAAGGCGCGCAGAGTGTTTTCCTGCGCCCAGGCCGAGGCACCGCGATGCGCGATGGCATAGGGGCGGGGCGGATCGCGCCAGTCGGTCACAGCCTTGCCCCCTTGGGCGAGAAGGCGAAAAGCCGTTCAACCGCCACGCCCCAATCCACGCTGGCCCCCGTGCGAACACCCGAACCGGCGGGCAGGATCGCCCTGAGCCGCCCGCCACCGTCCAGATCGACTTCGAACAGGTCTTCGCGCCCATGCGTTTCCATCATCACCACTTTTCCTTGCAACTGTGGCCCCTTGCCTGGGCCGTAATGTTCAGGGCGCACACCCAGCTCCAGTGGCCCTTGCCCCGCCAGGCGGCCTGCAGGCCCAAGGCTTTGTCCACCTGCCAAACGCAGTTCCTCGCCCGCATCTGCTGCCAGAAAGGCGATCGAGGGGTTGCCAAGAAAGCTTGCCACATAGCGGTCGGCAGGATTGTCATACATCTCTGCCGGGCTGGAAATCTGCACGATCTGGCCGGTCTTCATCAGTGCAATACGGTCACACATGCTCATGGCTTCGACCTGATCGTGGGTCACGAGGATTGCGGTTATTCCGGTTTCCAGTTGCACCCGGCGAATCTCTGATCGCATCTCCATCCGCAGTTTGGCGTCGAGGTTTGCCAGCGGCTCGTCGAGCAGCAGCACGTCGGGTTCACGGACCAGCGCGCGGGCCAATGCCACGCGCTGTTGCTGCCCGCCCGACAATTGTGCCGGGCGGCGGTCGAGCAGTTCGTCGATTCTGACAAGGCCGGCGATGCTGCGCACCTTGCGATCAATCTGTGTGGTGCTTTCGCCCCGCACGCGCAGCGGAAAACCGATGTTCTGCGCCACGCTCATATGGGGATAAAGCGCGTAATTCTGGAACACGATGCCGACGTTGCGCGCCTGCGCGCTGACATCGGCGACGTCGCGCGCGCCGAACAGGATGCGTCCGCCATCGACGCGGTGCAGGCCAGCGATCGCGAAAAGCGTCGTGGATTTGCCACAGCCCGAAGGCCCCAGAAGGGCGATCATTTCACCATCCGCGACGGTCAGGTCCAGCCCGTCGATGACCGTGGTTGCGCCAAACCGCTTGGTGAACCTTTCCAGAACCAACTTCATCAGCCTTTGCTCCCTCCGCCGTAGATGTTCATCAGTTTTTTCTGAAAGATCACATAGATTGCCAGAACCGGCAGCGCGTAGAAGATCGACACCGCCTTGAAAAGACTGAAGTCCGCGACCCGATCATCGGCGATGATCGCCGCGAGGTAAGTCGCCAGAACCTGTGGCGCATTGGCCGGCGCCAGCACCAGTGGCAGGATGAATTCCGACCACCCGGACAGGAACGAAAAGATCAGCAGCGCGGCCAGCCCCGGCTGCACTTGCGGCAACACCAGCAGCCTCCAGACGGTAAAGCGACTGGCCCCATCGGTGACGCCGGCCATCTCGATTTCCCATGGGACGGAATCGTAGAAACCCTTCATGATCCAGATGCCGAAGGGCAGTTCGAACGCCACCTTGACCAGAATGACCCCTGTCAGTGTGTCATACAGGCCCATATATTGCAGGATCAGAAAGACGGCGACGATGAGGGTCAGCGTTGGAAAGGCGTGCAACACGATCAGCCCGCCCAGAAACAGCCCCCGCCCCGGCATCGCCAGCCGAGACAACGCATAGGCCGCCGTCAACGACACCCCAGTGACCACGACAGCGGTCGAGCAGGCAAAGATCAGCGTATTGCCCGCCAGCGCCCAGATCGTCGGCCCGTCCCGCGTGATCGGCTGGGACAGGAATTGCCAATGCTGCAACGTGATGCCATTCGGGATGATCGAGCCCGGCGCGGTCGTCGTTACGGTGTCGATCAGCTGATAGACATACATGATGACCAGCGGCGCCGAGAGCGCCGTCAGCGCGGCGACGATGGGCCAGTAACTGCGATGATGGGGTTGCATTCCGTTACCTTTCGATGCGCGGCTTGGACAGCAGCGCCTGAAAGTTGAAAAACCGCAGGTAGATCAGGCTGAGCGCTGTTCCGATCAACACCAGCACCAGGGCAAATGTCGCGCCCATGCCGTATTGCAGGTTGCCGCCATAATTGTTCAGCGCGGTGCGAAAGGCCGCCATGGCCCAAACTTCGGTCGCACTGCCAGGGCCGCCGCCGGTGGACAGCAGGATGTATTCAAACGACGCCAGAAGTGACAGCGTCTGGTAGGCGGTCACGAACAGGATCGGCCAGCGCATCTGCGGCAGGATGATGAAGCGCACCTGTTGCCAGCGGCTTGCACCGTCCACCTCAGCGGCCATCAGCATGGTCTGCGGGATCGCCTTGATCGCGCTGGCAAAGATAATCATGCCGAAACTTGCGCCAACGACACCGTTGATCAGGATGACCGCAACCCAGGCGTGCACCTCGGTCTCCATCATCCAGTTGATCCGTGCGACGCCCAGGGGCGCCAGCACCGAGGCGATGAAGCCACTGTCCAGCATCATCCATTTCCACATGAGAACATACAGAACCGGCGGCAGAATGCGCGGCATGAACCAGATCGCCCGAAACGTCGCACTTGTCCGTTCCGGCAGGTAGAAGGTGCTGATCGCCAGGAACAGCCCCAGCCCGATGTTGAAAACGACCAGCGTGACCGAAACATACATCAGCGTGTTCAACGCATAGCGCAGGGTCGAGGGCAGGCTGACCAGCAATTCAAAGTTGCGCGTCGTCCAGGACCAGCCGGTATAGGCCGCCTGCACGATCTGATCATGATCGGCCAAGGGAATGTCGGCCACGCTCAACGCGGCGCGCAGGCTTTCGGGCGTGTCATGACGGGTGTTCAGGACAGAACGCTGGAACAGGGCCGCCGCCGCCTTTCGGTCGCGGGTGATGCGCAATTCAGGCGCACGCAGATCGTTCAGTGCGCGTTCGATCTCGCGGCGGTTGTCGAATTTCTCATCGAGCAGGGCCGTCGCGATACGTGTTGTCAGGGCCGCGCCGAATTGTGCCTCGATGCCAGCAAGACCATCGGCGTCCACGACAAAGCCGCCCTCGGCCAGTTGCGCCACTGTGTCGGCCGGCAGGCTGGCGTCGTCAAGCTTGCGAAGGCTGCTTTCGGTCAGAACGTAATCGCCGCCGCGAATACCCGTCGCGGTCGACATGTCTGTAAAGGCGATGACCGCCGTCATCAGAACCGGCACAAGGTAAAACACCACGACGGCGAAAACTGCGGGTGTGATAAAGAGAAATCCGATCCGGTCCTGTCGCATGGTGCCCCGTTCTGCCGGTGGGAAAGGTGATGGGCGGGCCCAATCCGCAGGCCCGCCCGGATTTCAGGTGTCAGCGGACAATCAGGTTGTCGCCAAGAACTGCGGTCAGTTCAGCTTCGAGTTCGGCCACAGCGTTCTCGGGGGTCTGTGTGCCGGTCCATGCGCTTTCCAGCCCCGACCACATTGCCTCGGCATAGGCGCCGAAATCAGGGTGGTTCGGCTGGCTGTTGGCATAGGGCAGCAGCACCGATGTTGCCGCATTCGCCCACGGGTTCTGTGCATAAAGCGGCACGCTCGACTGGCTTTTGGAAACAGCAAGGTGTGACGACTGTATCGCG